>NZ_JBJUSF010000024.1:0-36517 GCF_046098195.1 Streptococcus sp. ST14 | reverse complement strand
TATCAAAAAAGAAAGGACGAAATTTGTCCTTTCTCGAGCTTAGCTTTTCATCAACCCACTACAGTTGACAAAGAGCCTTTAAATATGTATTATTTTTCTGATTTTTACTGCAATTTGCATTTAAATCCAACTAGATCTTCAAGAATCGACGCATGGAAATCCCTGAGCCAATTGAACCAATGAAAATTCCGATTATAAATAATAGGACTGTCATCAGAGGGATAAACACATCTGGAGTAATCATTGACAAGTTTTGACCTACCAAGGATTTATTGACCGATTGATAAACCATATTGTAAACAAAGAATACAAGGACTGAAGGAATTGCTGCACCAAGCAAGCCAATAAAAGCACCTTCTAGCAAGAATGGACCACGGATATAGCCATTTTTTGCTCCTACAAGACGCATGATCTGAATCTCACGACTACGTGAAATAATAGTGATACGAATGGTATTGGAAATGAGGAAGACTGCGATGAAAATCAAGAGCCCTGCAATAACCAATCCCCAAACACGGATAAAGGAAGCCAATTCAAAAAGTCGTTGAGTGTTGGCTCCACCATCTTGAACCTCTGATACTCCCTCAATTTTCTTAGCTTCTTCAGCTACCGTTTTAACATCACTCGGAGAATTTGTATCGACGATATAGGCATCATAGAGAGGGTTTGCATCTCCTTCAAAGACCTTCCAATCGTCACCCATTGTTTCCGTCAATTTTTGGTATTGCTCTTCTTTACTTGAGAAGGTGACACTTTTTACAGCAGGCATAGCTTTCAAAGCATCATAGACCTTGTGGTAGTCATTATTGGTAACTGTCTGACCTTCTTTTTCAATCGTTTCACTGTTATCAGCTACATCCTTACGAATGTAAACCATGACCCGAACGTTGTTTTCAATGTCGGTAGCCAGTTTTGCTGTATTAAAAATTACAGATGCAAACAGGGCAACAAGTGTCAAGGTAATCATAACCGAACTCACTGCTGCTACTGTCATCCAGCCATTTCGTTTTAAACTTTTTAATGATTCAAATAAATGGCGAAAAAATCTACTAATCATCGTATCCATATTCTCCTTTAGCTTCGTCACGAACGACACGGCCATTTTCAATGGCAATGACACGGTGGCGCAAGGTATTTACAATCTGGCTATTGTGGGTTGCCATCAAGACAGTAGTACCTTGGAGATTGATGCGTTCCAACAGATTCATAATTTCCCATGAATTATCTGGGTCCAAGTTTCCTGTTGGCTCATCGGCAATCAATACTTTAGGATTGTTGACAATCGCGCGAGCAATCGCAATCCGTTGCTGCTCTCCACCTGAGAGTTCATTAGGGAAAGAGCGAACCTTATGTTTCAAACCAACCAGGTCCAATACTTCCATAACACGTTTTTTGATATTGCGACGGCTCTCACCGATTACTTCCATTGCATAGGCAATATTCTCATAAACGGTCTTCTTAGGCAAGAGTTTGTAATCCTGGAAGACTACCCCAACACTACGACGTAGAAGCGGGACATCTTTCTTCTTAATTTTAACTAAATTAAAGCCTGCAACTGTTAGGCTTCCTTTTTCAATCTTTACTTCTCGGTATAAAGCTCGAATAAAGGTTGACTTACCTGCCCCAGAAGGTCCTACGATATAGGCAAACTCTCCTGGTTCAATGGTAACAGATACTCCACGCAGGGCAGTCGTTCCATTGTCATACTTTTTGACAACATCTCTCATTTCAATGATTGACATATGAGTTCCTTTCTATCTTAGCTGATTCGCCACTTGAGGTAGGCATCGATAAAACCATCAAGGTCTCCATCCATCACCTTATCTACCTGAGCAACTTCAAAGCTTGTACGGTGATCTTTTACCATAGTATAAGGCGTGAAAACATATGAACGGATTTGGCTTCCCCATGTGATTTCTTTTTTCTCACCTTTAAGGGAATCAACTTCCGCAGCTTTCTTTTCTTGCTCCATTTGATAGAGCTTAGCCTGCAACATCTTCATGGCACGATCTCTATTTCCATACTGGGTACGATCGACCGTTGATTGGACGACAGTTCCCGTAGGAATGTGTGTCAAACGCACACCTGTTGAAACCTTATTGACGTTTTGTCCTCCAGCGCCACCTGAACGGAAGGTATCCATTTTGATATCATCTTCACGAATCTCCACTTCGATGGTATCATCCAACTCAGGCATAACCTCTACGGATGTAAATGAAGTATGGCGACGTTTGGCAGAGTCAAATGGCGAAATACGGACCAAACGGTGAACACCCATTTCTGATTTAAGTAGGCCGTATGCATTGGGTCCTTCAAAAGACAAGGTCACAGACTTGATACCTGCTTCATCACCAGCCTGGTAATCCAATACTTCTACTTTAAAGCCTTTTGCATTTCCATAACGAGTATACATACGAAGCAACATATCGCCCCAATCCTGAGCCTCAGTACCACCAGATCCTGGATGGATTTCCAAGATTGCATTATTATGGTCATAAGGTTCTGACAAGAGAAGGGTCATCTCGTAGCGGGTCATCATCTTATCCAGTTCTGTCAACTGTTCGACCAGTTCATCATGGACTGACTCGTCTTCTGCTAAAAAGTCCAATAAAATCTCAACTTCATCCTGCAACTCTTCCATTTTACGGAAGGTGTTGTAGGTGTTTTTTAATTCATTTAATTCTTGCGACGTTTTTTGGGCCGCGATATTATCGTTCCAAAAATCAGGTTCTGTCATCTTGTTTTCCAAGATGGCAATCTCTTCCTCTAAGCCTTCGAGGTCAAAGAGACCCCCTAAAAGAAGCTAATTTTTCACGATTTGCGTCAATTTTTTGACGAATTTCTGAAATGTCCATAGATACTCCTTTTCATATCGTTTTATTATACCATAATCTCTCATTTCTTTCCATATTTTGCTTTTCATCGCTTTTGATGGCAGAAGAAAAGAGGCTTTAAAGCCTCTTGTTTAAAGGACTTTAGCAGAGGTATGAGTGATCTCCTCCACTTGAATTCCTTCTTTTTCAAACTTTTCCTTTAATGCAGATAAATCGATTTTTCCATCAATTTGAACTTCGATGACGACCTTGCCATCCTTACGTGGAATGTTGACAGTATGGGAAATATTTAAATCCTCCTCTACGATTAGAGCTACAATTTTCCCCAGTACTCCGACTTCATTTTCTGTAATGAAACGAACACGAATCCCCTCTTCTCCGTATCCAGCGATTTCCAAGAAAGCCTGAAAAACATCGCGGTCTGTAATGACGCCGTAGACCTGATGATTGTCTACGACTGGTAATATCCCAATTTTATTTTTCAGCATCAGGTAGGTCGCATCTTCTAGACTAGCATAGCCAGAAACAGTCACGACATCTCGAATCATTACATCTTTTACTTTGGTTTTATTCAGAAGATAATTCATCTCATAGATAGAGAGACTGGTTGCTTTAGATGGGCTGGCTTCCGCGATGGTTCCTTCTGTTACTAATCCGACTAATTGATCGTTTTCGATAACAGGTAAACGGTGCAAACCTTGCTCGCGCATCAAATCTGCTGCGTGTGCTACAGTCGTATCTGGACTGATATAAACTACCTTACGGGTCATGAAATCTTTAACTGCCATGAGACTTCTCCTTCTATATTATTGCTACTTTTATTATACACTTTCTTAGAAAATCTATCAAACGCTTTCATCTCTTTTTCAAGATTTTGAATAATCTGAGAAGTTTGCATAAAATACCAGTGTAAGTTAAAAGGGAACCGAAGTCCCCTCTCTTCTTAAATCGTAACAGTGTCTCGATCTTTTATCATATAACGTTTCAGTGGGCTCAGACTGGCTAGCCAATATAGTAGACCGCCAAATAGCGCAGTAAATCCGCTACCAGTTGTGATTAAAAAGATTGGACTTTGAATCTGTGCAGTTACAGGGTTGTAAACAAATAGTACCGCTACCAATAAAGAGATAAATACGCAAGACAAGCCAACTAAGTTAAATCCTTTAGTAAATTCGTATGCGTCATGCCCTTCAAGGAAATAGGCTGAACGCAAGTCGAGTTTTCGTTTTCTTAAGATAAAATAGTCGACAACAATCATACCAATAATTGGCCCCTGAATATAGGCAGCTAGGGAGATGAAGGATCCGAAATACTCTTCTACTCCTCCCCAGATAGTGAGTAGACTCACGTAAACCATGGCAATCCAAACCATTAGTTTATAGCTTACTTTGGGCATCCCACTTTTTACAATCATACAGTTCACGTATGATCCTGTCCCCTGGGTTCCAATATTAGCAAAGGCTACTAGTAGTAGACTTAAGAGAGCAAAGGCTGGGGTGCTTAGAGTTGATAGCATGGTTGTTGGATCACTTTCATACACGCCTGTTTTGACAAACATGGCTAGAGCCATGACTCCACCTGTCGCAACGAAGAATGGAGCCACAACTCCGTATGATAAGGCTGTAGCCCAATAACCACTGCGTTCTGATTTTGCTAAACGTGGTAACACCAATGCCTGTGTAGACCAAGAGAAAGCAAAGGCAACATTTCCTTCTCCAGAGAGCATGAAGCGTTCTAATGGCGTTAAATCTCCTTGAGTGGCAGGCTGGATATTCATAATATCCGTTATAGGAACGGCGACAAAGCAGATTCCAACGATGATAAGACCGACAATCAACAAGGCGATAACCAAAAAGCGATTGGTCCATTTAATCACTTCTGGGCCTCCAAGAGCAATGAGAGTCCCAAGCAGTACACAGAGGGTACCAAGAATAGGCGCCCATACTCCCTTGTCCAAACCAAGACCAAAGTTATTTGCCAAATGGATCATGGAACTAGCAAAAAGATTGGCCGCAACAGCATACCATCCAAAGTTAGCCAAGCTAATAATGGTTGATAACAGGGCTACACCTCTTTTTCCTAGAACGGCTCTCAACCAAATCCACAAATCAATTCCATACTTAACCGCAAACAAAATAGGGAGACATTCAATAAAGACCCAGATAATGTTAAAGCTAAAAATATTTATCAACATTTGATTAAAGGTCAAATATTGAGCTACATAGGCTCCTTGGGTATAACACCAAGTAGCAATGGCAAAACCACTTGTCGATAGAAAGAGATCCCAGAAAGAATACTGACGATCCTTATTGGTCATGGGAACAATTCCGGTTATGGTTTCTTGTTGGATATAG
The DNA here is from genome assembly GCF_046098195.1 of Streptococcus sp. ST14. Classification (NCBI taxonomy): domain Bacteria; kingdom Bacillati; phylum Bacillota; class Bacilli; order Lactobacillales; family Streptococcaceae; genus Streptococcus; species Streptococcus sp. ST14. The sequence continues at coordinate 31,329 of NZ_JBJUSF010000024.1, read as the reverse complement.
TCATTCATTTTAGACATGTTATTGAATTCCTCCCGTCATTGCTAAGATAATCAAAACAAGGTTGATTAGGACTATGGAGATGATTAAAATGAAATCACTTTTTAGGAAGGGTTGAACAAACTCGTAGTTTGGTGACTCCATTTCTTCCAATCTTCTCTTTGTTTCAGTTGCTACTAATTCTTCAATTTCAGATGTCGTTTTCATCTTAGTTTTCCTCCAAATACAAATCAAGAGCTAGTTGTCCATATTGTTTGGTATAGCGATACCAGATGTAGAGAAATTCACCAACTGGTTTTCCGACACTCTCCTGGAACAAAGCCCATAAGAACCAATAATATGAGGTCACTGCTACATAAGCCAAATAGTGACGTTTGGTTTTCTTATCTGGTACTTCTTGCAAATACAATTCCAGTACTTTTTCAGCATCCTCTACGGTATAATTGGAACACGCGATAAAGGTGCCCAAATCTCCTGCTGGCTCTCCCATTCCAGAATATTCCCAATCAATCAAGCTCATTTCACCTGCTTCATTCAACAAGAAATTAGGACTATAGGAATCTCCATGACAAAGGACAACCTGTTTCGGATCATTCTGTAAATAGTTTTTGAGAAGTGAAACAGTTTTATCCAAGTCCTCGAGGCCATCAAACTCAAATCGATTTCTAGCCTTCAATTTTTCTCTAAAATCATCAATTCCCTCAAATTGGTCAAAGGAATGTTCCGTTTTTTCTCCAGATTGGTGTAACCGTCTCAAGAGGTCCATTGCTTGTGCCACATCATCCCAATTATCATAATCCAGTTGCTTAGCATTGGGAATAAATTCTGAAATTTTCCAGCCCTCATCTTTGTTCATAGCTACAAAGGTACGGTCAATCTTTAATTTTGCAGCAATTTCCATAGAAGCTGCTTCACTAGCTCGGTCGATATAATTTTCTGTTCCCCTACCCGGATGACGGTAAACATATCTTTTCCCTAGACAGTCAAATGAAAATGATGTGTTGGTTAATCCATCTTTTAGTGGTTTGATATTGACAATATCTGAAGCCACACACTTTAATGTCTTACAGATATTATCAATAATGGCCGAATCTGCATTTACCAAATAACGTTCATCAAATTGACGTAGTTCATCTAGTGAATCAAATTCTTTAACAATATCCGCTGAATAGTGGCGCGCTTCTAAAAGGAGTTCCTTGACATGGCGACTATAGTAATCCTCCCAAAGCTGTTCACGATAAGGTTCATGCTTAAACTCGGTTTCTAAAATTTCCTTGAATTTCTCGCTGAATGCACGGTCAAAATAAACGTGCCCCACCATAGCCCAAGTATTTTCTCCACCAATCTGGATATCAACGATGGTGTGATTCGAATCCTCTGTAACACAATATTCGTCAGTTTGACCTTCTGCAAATATCGTCGAGTAGTAACCTCTATAAATATATTGCTCAAAAGGATTTTCCACAAAATAATTATCCGATGAACAAATATACGTGTTGGAAAGTTGATTTTTAACCAACATAAGAGACGAACAGTTATTATATTTGTAGTAATCATTATTTACTACAATTTTTACACCAAACTTCTCTGTAAGATAGAACATTTTTTCTTGAAGATAGCCTACAATAACGGTTATATCTTCTATTCCTGCTTCTTGCAGTTGTCTGATTTCCCTCTCAATCAAGCGTTCACCCTTGACTTGAAGCAATCCTTTGGGAATCTCATAAGACAAAGGAGCAAAACGGCTACTCATGCCAGCAGCCATTATAATGGCATTTTTTACTCGATAGGGTTCTAAAACTTTCTGACCTAGTTCAGTTAAGTGAAGCTCCTCATCAACCCACTTCTCTTCTTTCAGTTTTTTCAATAATGCGTTGATTGTTCCTAAAGATAGATCTAACTCTTCAGCTAACTGTCTCTGAGTAAATGTCTTTTCTTTATGTATCAACATAAAACGCAAAAGTTTAAATTGTTTTTCTGTTACCATTCTCAGTCCTCCTGTTCAATTTTTTCTTACTCATATTATAATATGAACAAAAATGACTGTCAATTCAAATAGGGAAACAATTAGTAAAAATTAAGGCCTTCTTCTCTTTCCTCAAAAACATATAAATAAAAGAGCTCCTTATTCTGGAGCCCTGAAATATTTTATATTTTTGATAAGTAGTCGTATTAGGTGTCGCTTGGCTGCAATCCTTATCTGCCGACTAAAAAGGTCCCCCGGACTATAGAGGGATTGCGTGCGCAATCTCCATCCACAGCCTAAACTAGTCTCCCAGACTAGAGGAGAATTGCTTGCGCAATTTTTATCCGCCGACTAAAAAGGTCCCCCGGACCTTTTTAGCCACCTAGATATGCTTTTCTGACTTCTTCTGATGAGGCGAGGTCTTTTCCTGTTCCTGATAGGACAATCTTGCCTGTTTCAAGTACATAACCACGGTCAGAGATAGCAAGAGCCTTGTTAGCGTTCTGTTCAATTAGGAGAACTGTTGTTCCTTGCTTCTGAATATCTTGAATGATATCAAAAATTTCTTGGATAAAGATCGGGGCAAGTCCCATTGACGGCTCATCCAAGAGAAGGAGCTTAGGTGTAGACATGAGAGCGCGTCCCATAGCCAGCATCTGCTGTTCACCACCTGAAAGAGTTGCCGCATCTTGGTTTTTACGCTCTTCAAGACGAGGGAAACGTGAAAAGACTTTTTTCAAGTTGGCTTGATTTTCTTCACGATTTTTCTTTAAAAAGGCTCCCATTTCTAAGTTTTCCATAACAGTCAAACCTGGGAAAACATGGCGTCCCTCAGGAACTTGTGAAAGGCCACCTGCTACGATTTTTTGCGCTGGCAACTTTTGAATTTCTTTTCCTAAAAACTGAATTTTGCCAGCACTTGGACGAACCAAACCTGAAAGGGTACGAAGAATGGTTGTTTTACCAGCACCATTGGCACCAATCAAGGAAACAACTTCACCTTCATTAACCTCGAAACTTACATCACGAACTGCTTGGATCATACCGTAATGCACAGAGAGGTTTTCAACTTTTAACATAGACATTAGGCTTCACCTCCTAGATAAGCTTCGATAACGCGTTTGTTGTTCTTAATTTCATCCGGAGTCCCATGAGCAATCAAACGACCATATTCAAGAACATAGATACGCTCAGTGACTTCCATAACCAAATTCATGTCATGTTCAATCAGCATGATGGTAATTTTAAATTCATCTTTGATACGACGGATCAATTCTGTCAATTCAGCTGTTTCTTGTGGATTCATACCAGCTGCAGGTTCGTCCAAAAAGAGAATCTTGGGTTCGGTTGCCAGAGCACGAACGATTTCTAATCGACGTTGTTGACCATAGGCCAGATTCTTCGCAAGAGTATCTGCGTCACCATCCAAATCAAAGATCTTCAACAAGTCCAGAGCTTTGCTTTTTAATTCTTCCTCATTCTTATAAAAAGCTGGTAGACGTAGAAAGCTCGCAAGGACATGTTGTTTATGATGATTGCTAAATGCAATCAAAACATTTTCCAAAACTGTCAAGTCCTTGAACAAACGAATATTTTGGAAAGTACGACTGAGACCAAGTGAAGCAATCTTATAGGGAGTTTTCCCATTTAGGAGGTGACCATCTAGTGTCACAGTACCTTCGCTTGGTTCATAAACACCGGTCAAGAGATTGAAAAGGGTCGTTTTACCAGCCCCGTTTGGTCCAATCAGACCAACCAATTCTCCCTCATTCAATTCAAGAGTGACATCTCCAACAGCTGTTAGACCGCCAAAATGTTTGGTTAACTGTTTAACTTCAAGTAATGCCATTAGTTTTGTCCCTCCCTCTTCGATTTTTTAAAGAAACGTGATAGACTCAATTCCCATGTCCCAAGAAGTCCACCTGGTCTGAAAATCATGACCAATACAAGAGCCAAAGCGTAGATGATCATACGTACGCTTGCTACATCCTGAAGGAGCATATTTAAAATTCCTAAAACAATCGCTGAAACGATGGTACCAGTAATGGATCCAAGTCCACCAAATACAACGATAATCAACACATTGATGGAATTAATAAAGGTGTAATCTTTTGGAACAACAGATCCGATAAAACCAGCCTGAAGTGAACCAGCAATACTTGCTGTAATAGCACCAAAGACAAAAGCGATAATCTTGATCTTTGTAGTGTTTACCCCAACGGATTCTGCAGCAATCTCATCCTCACGAACAGATAGAGTAGAGCGTCCAATTGGACTACGTAAGAAATTGAGAGTTGCAATAGTTGTAATCACTACAAAAAGATAAACCATTTGCCAGTTGGTAAAGTTTGGAATACCCAAGATACCAGCAGCACCGTTGGTCAAACTGCCACCATTAATGATAAAGATACGAATGATTTCTGAAACACCTAGTGTCGCAACAGCCAGGTAGTCACCCTTTAAACGAAGCGTTGGAATCCCAACGAGCAAAGCGACTGCACCAGAAATCAAGGCACCCAAGACCATTGCTCCAAAGAAGGCACCATAGGTTGGTGATTTTGAACCAATAATCGCTGCTGCATAAGCCCCAATCGCCATAAAACCTGCATGACCAAGTGAGAATTGTCCTGAAAAACCAACGATTAAGTTCAAACCTACTGCAAGGATGATATTAATCCCAATTTGTTCTAAAATTTGGACATGGAATAGATTGAGAACACCAGCAGAAACCAGTACAGTAATCAATCCATAACCCGCTAACAGAAGGAATAACCAGAGAGTATTTACTTTAAGATTTGTCTTCATTGTTTACACCTTCTCTTTCACATTCTTACCAAGGATACCTGCAGGTCGAACAATCAGAATCAAAAGCAAGATTCCATATACGATAGCATCACGGAAATCAGACATACCGAAGGCAGTAGCAAATGTTTCCAACAAGCCAATTACAAATCCCCCTAGAGCTGCACCAGGAATAATCCCGATACCACCGAGTACGGCCGCAACGAATGATTTCAGACCTGGAGTCACACCCATCAAAGGTTCAAGAGAGTTGTAGTAAAGGGCAATGAGGACACCTGCTGCACCAGCAAGGGCTGAACCCAAAGCAAAGGTAAAGCTGATTGTACGATTTACATTAATTCCCATCAATTGAGCTGCGTCACTATCAACTGATACCGCACGCATGGCTTTCCCCATTTTTGTTTTTTGGACGATCAATTGCAATAAAACCATCAAGAGTACAGAAACTGCTAAAATCATCAATTGAACGTTTGTCAAGCTAATTGGTCCCAAGTCAAAGCGGACTGTTTCAATTGCTTGAGGGAAGGCACGAGTATTAGCACCTACTAAATAAACCATTCCGTATTCCAGTAGGAAAGACACTCCGATGGCAGTAATCAATACAGCAATACGTGTAGAGTGTCGTAAAGGACGGTAGGCAAGAAACTCAATCACAACACCAAGCAATGCGGTCCCTGCCATTGAAATAATTAAAGCTAAAAAGAAATCCATTTGGAAAGAATTAATCAAAAAGTAACCAATAAAGGCACCCATCATGTAAATATCGCCATGGGCGAAGTTGATGAGTTTGATAATTCCATAAACCATGGTATAACCCAGAGCCAAAAGTGCATAAACACTACCCAGAATTAGACCATTCACAAGTTGTTGGAGCATAGCATTCACTCTTTTCTATCCTTATTTTTTAGAAAATTTCATTATTTTCACAAGTTCATAAACACCGAAACAGGGAGTGAGTCAAAGGCTCATTCCCCATTTCAATTACTATTCTAATGTTATGGTTTTACAACTTCTGCTTCTTCAACTTTACCATTGTTCATGGTCATCATGTAAGCAGTTTTCACTGTATTGTGGTCAGCATCAAAGCTTGTCTGACCAGTTACACCATCAAAATCTTTGGTTTTAGCAAGGTTGTCCTTGATTTCACCTGAGTTTTTAGCACCTTTTGCAGCATTTGCTACTAGGTAAACTGAGTCATAGGCTAAAGCTGAGAATGTTGAAGGCTCTTCGTTGTATTTAGCACGGTATGCTTCAAGGAAAGCTTTAGCTTTTGCAGAAACATCAACTGTAGTTGAGAATCCAGAGATGAAGTAAATGTTTGATGCTCTTTCAGCAGTTGCTTGTTGAACAAATTCTTCACCGTTAAATCCATCACCACCAATGATTGGTTTATCAATTCCCATACCACGAGCTTGGTTTACAATTTTACCAGCTTCTGTGTAGTAACCTGGAACAACGATAGCATCAAACTCTTTGTCTTTCATTTTAGTAAGGGCTGCTTGGAAGTCAGTATCACCTGCTACAAACGTTTCATCTGCTACAATCTCACCCTTGTAGGCTTCGCGGAAAGATTTAGCAATACCTTTAGCATAGTCACTAGCGTTGTCAGTATAAAGAACAACCTTCTTAGCATTCAACTTGTTTGTGACATAGTTAGAGATAATCTTCCCTTGGAAGCTATCTTGGAATGTTCCGATAAAGAGGTAATCTTGACCTTTAGTCAAACCGTCTTGAGTAGCACTTGGTGAAATCAATGGCACTCCAGCTTTAGTAGCGTTAGCTACAGCTGCAGCAGTTGCACCAGATGTCGCAGGTCCTACAATAGCTGCTACTTTTGATTGGGTAACAAGGTTTGTTGTAACAGAAGCTGCTTCAGCAGTTTCTGACTTGTTGTCTTTGTTCACAACTTCGATTTGTTTTCCATCAATTCCACCTGCAGCGTTGATTTCGTCTACAGCAAGTTGGGCACCTTTTTGTTCGGCTGTACCGTAAGCTGCCACAGCACCTGTCTCTTCAAAGTTAAAACCGATTTTAATTGTTTTTTCGTCTACTGGATTTCCAGTTGTGTTTGACGCTCCTGACTTGACCTCTCCACAGGCAGCAAGAAGAGCCACACTAGCAAGAGCCACAAAAGATAGGGCAAATTTTTTCTTCATTTTTAATCTCCTTATAGTTGTTTCAAAAATTGTATGTTAAGAATATACCGAATTATCAGAAAATTGTCAATGTATTTGTTTAACTTTTTTAAATGATAACGTTTTCTTCAGTCCGATAGAGATTGCCAACGAAGGGAGTTTCTAGCTCTTGAATATGGCAACGTCTAATTTTCTTGATATATCTTTCCTTACCTAATCTCTCAACCAAGTCATCTAGCTCCTCAGTTGGAACATAGAGTTGCAAGTAACGATGTTTTTTGGAGTGGTAACAGATATCACCGTATTCCTGAATTTTTTTTGCATCTCGATTATAGTAGAGATAGATGATTAATCCTGATCGATTTGTTTTTTCAAACATGAGGGATCCTCTTTCTAAGAAATCTTCCCCTATTATACCAAAAAAAGCAAACTCCGTCGAGTTTGCTTTCTAGGTTGCTTAGCTTAAAGAATTGTTGGCCATGATTTCATCAATAAAGCCATATTCAAGTGTTTCTTGGGCACTCATCCAGTAATCACGTTCCGCATCTGCATGAATTTGCTCGACTGATTTACCAGAGTTATCTGCAAGGATTTGCTCCAATGTCCTACGAGTTTTGAGCAAGTGCTCTGCAGCGATTGCCATATCTGTCTGTTGGGTACCACCACCTGTACCACCCATTGGTTGGTGAATCATGTACTCTGCATTTGGAAGCATGAAACGTTTGCCTTTTGCGCCACTTGATGCAATGACAGTCCCCATGGATGCAGCCATCCCCATAACGATTGTTTGGACATCTGCCTTGATAAAGTTCATGGTATCAACGATTGCCAAACCAGCTGAAACAGATCCTCCAGGTGTGTTGACATAAAGGTAAATATCTTTTGTGCTGTCTTGGGCATCCAAGAAGAGCAACTGAGCAATAACGGAGTTGGCCATGTTGTCTTCAACTGGACCTGTTAGCATGATGATGCGGTCTTTCAGAAGACGAGAGTAAATGTCATAGGAACGTTCTCCACGGCTTGTTTGTTCAATAACTACAGGAATCATTCATTTCTCCTTTTATGTTTTATGTTGAATTTTCTTAGTCTTACGACTCAATACAAAACTATTATATCTTTTTGGTCAAAAAAGGTCAAATTTTTGCTCTATTCTCTAAACAGAAACAAAAACTCAACCTCCTTTCAAGTCAAAAACGAACTTCTAGTTTCACTATTTACTTTGGGATTTTATTTAGTACCGAACAAGCGGTCTCCAGCATCTCCAAGACCTGGAACGATATAACCGTGTTCGTTCAAGCGTTCATCCAAGGCTGCTGTAAAGATTTCTACATCTGGGTGTGCTTCTTGAAAAGCTTTCACACCTTCTGGAGCAGATACTAGGCAGACAAACTTGATATTTGAAGCGCCTCGTTTTTTAAGGGAATCTACTGCCAAGATTGCTGAGCCACCTGTTGCCAACATTGGATCAACGACAAAGATTTGACGTTGGTCAATATCCTCAGGCAATTTCACCAAGTATTCAACTGGTTGAAGGGTTTCTTCATCACGGTACATACCGATGTGTCCAACTTTGGCTGCTGGAACCAAGCTCAAGAGGCCATCTACCATCCCGATACCTGCACGCAAGATTGGGACAATCGCCAATTTTTTACCAGCCAATTGTTTTTGAACGGTCTTTGTGATAGGTGTTTCGATTTCCACGTCTTCAAGTGGAAGATCACGAAGTACTTCATATCCCATCAACATCGCAATCTCATCTACTAGCTCACGAAAAGCTTTTGTAGAAGTATCTGTACGTCGCAAGATTGACAATTTGTGTTGAATGAGTGGATGATTAATGACTTCAATTTTTCCCATTTTCTGAGTTCCTTCTTTCAATTTATTCTTCTTATTATATCAAAAAACGGTTTAAAAAGCTTTCTAAACCATTTATTTTTATTAATTTTTAAATCAAATCTGCCTCTTGAAGAGCTGTCTGAACAGTCTCTAATGGTAAATGGGTTAACTCGGTGCCTTTTTCTTGATAAAGGTACTGGGCATAGTCATCCATTCGGTACTGGTTGATATAAACCACGCGCTTACAACCAACTTGAAGCAGTTGTTTGGTGCAGTTCAGACAAGGGAAATGGGTCACATAGGCTGTAAATCCTCTGGGAACCCCTCGTTCAGCCCCTTGCAAGACGGCATTGACCTCGGCGTGAAGGGTTCGAACACAGTGTCCTTCAATGACTAAACATTCGTGGTCAATACAGTGCTCCGTTCCTGATACGGAACCATTGTAGCCTGTTGAAATGACTTTATTGTCCTTAACGAGAACAGCTCCCACCTTGGCACGTTTACAGGTTGAACGATTGGCAATCAGTAAGGCCTGGGCTGCAAAGTACTCATCCCAAGCCAGTCTTTTTTCTGTCATAAGTATTCTCCTTATTCCCTATTTTTTGAAAAATGGCAAGCGTAAATCTGCAATCTTTTCAGCTGGAACCTTCATGCCATCCTTGATCCATTTGAGCAGAACCGATACGATGGCAGAACTCCAAAAGGAATGAAGGTAGCTACTAACGCCTTTTGACTTTCCGTGGTATTTTTCTAGAAATTCCTGCATGGCTTGGACAAAAATCTTTTCCAAATGGTAATCCAGAGCAAGTTGGATAACCTTGGCTTCTTTCTTAGCTGCGCGGAAAAGGTGAACCCAGACTAGATAAAGATCAGTTTTGACATCGTAGTGGCTCAACTGTTCCATAATGTTATGGACACTGCGTTTAAAGACGCTTTCCAAAATCTCTTCTTTGGAGTCATAGTTACGATAGAAGGCGGCACGAGAGACGCCAGCCCGTTTGACCAGCTCCGAAATGCTAATCTTGGCCAAATCTTTTTTCTCTAGAAGTTGCAAAAGAGCCGTCTCGATTGCTTCTCTGGTTAAAAAATTGGATTCTTGATTTGATTTTCTGAGATTTTCAAGAGATTTTTCAGATATTTTACGTTCAGACATAACAATTTCTTTCTACTTGTGACAACAGAGAGGTGGTACTTTTGTTTCAAGGGCTTTCATGATATAATTGTAAAAAAAGACAGAACCTTTGTCAATGTATAAGTGACAAAGATGGAGAATTTCTATGACTTGGAAGATTGTAGCTGACTCTGGTTGTGATTATCGTCAACTGGCAACTCCTGCTATCGATACTGAATTTGTGAGTGTTCCTTTAACCATTCAAGTAGCTGATCAGGTCTTTATCGATGATGCCAATCTCGACATTAACCACATGATGGAAACCATGTATGCGACTTCTGAGGCTTCAAAATCAGCCTGTCCTAGCCCTGATGATTACTTACGTGCATTTGAAGGTGCTAAGCATATCTTTGTCGTTACCATTACTGGTACTCTTTCAGGTAGCCATAATAGTGCACAGCTCGCTAAGAATATCTATCTGGAAGAACACCCTGACACTCAGATTCATGTAATCGATACTTTGTCTGCAGGTGGTGAAGTTGACTTGATTGTCGAGAAAATCAATAGTTTGATTGATCAAGGACTTTCTTATGAGGAAATTGTTGAAGCAATCACAGCCTACCAAGAAAAAACGAAGTTGCTTTTTGTCCTTGCTAAGGTCGATAACTTGGTAAAAAATGGCCGTTTGAGTAAGCTGATCGGTACAGTTGTTGGCCTCCTCAACATCCGTATGGTTGGGGAAGCAAGTGAAACTGGAACCTTAGAACTGCTCCAGAAAGCGCGTGGACCAAAAAAATCCCTTCAAGCAGCCTATGAAGAACTCACCAAAGCTGGCTATGCTGGTGGTCGAATTGTCATGGCTCATCGCAGTAATGAAAAATTCTGTCAGCAATTGTCAGAACGCTTGCTAGAAACCTTCCCGCAAGCGGATATCAAAATCATCCCGACGTCTGGTCTCTGCAGTTTCTATGCAGAAGATGGCGGTTTGTTGATGGGATATGAAATTAACTAAGATTATGAGCAACAAGAGATGCCAAGCATCTCTTGTTTTTTGTGGTACAATAGAGCTATGAAACATTTTGATACTATTGTCATTGGTGGAGGACCTGCAGGTATGATGGCTACGATTTCCAGTAGCTTTTATGGTCAGAAAACTCTTCTCATCGAAAAAAATCGGAAACTCGGAAAAAAATTAGCTGGTACTGGTGGTGGTCGTTGCAATGTAACTAACAACGGAACTCTAGATGACCTACTAGCTGGCATCCCTGGAAATGGACGCTTTCTATACAGTGTCTTTTCCCAGTTTGATAACCATGATATCATCAACTTTTTTACGGAAAACGGTGTTAAACTTAAGGTTGAAGACCACGGTCGTGTCTTTCCTGCCAGCGACAAATCTCGGACCATTATTGAAGCCTTGGATAAGAAAATCGCTGAGCTAGGCGGACAAGTTCTCACTCAAACAGAAATTGTTTCGGTTAAAAAGATAGACGACCAGTTTGTCCTTAAGTCCGCAGACCAAAGCTTCACTTGTAAAAAACTGATTGTCACAACTGGTGGAAAATCCTATCCTTCCACTGGTTCGACTGGTTTTGGACATGAGATTGCCCGTCATTTCAAACATACCATTACCGAGCTTGAAGCTGCTGAGAGCCCATTGTTGACTGATTTTCCACACAAAGCGCTTCAGGGGATTTCACTAGACGATGTGACCTTAAGCTATGGCAAGCATGTCATCACCCACGATTTGCTCTTTACCCACTTTGGTCTATCCGGTCCTGCTGCCCTACGCATGTCTAGCTTTGTCAAGGGCGGAGAGGTTCTCTCGCTAGATGTTTTACCTCAACTTTCTGAGAAGGACTTGGTTGCATTTCTAGAAGAAAATCGGGAAAAATCCTTGAAAAATGCTTTAAAAACTTTGCTTCCAGAACGCTTGGCAGAATTTTTGTCGCAAGGCTATCCTGAAAAAGTCAAACAACTGACTGAAAAGGAACGCGAACAACTACTCCAGTCCATCAAGGCCCTCAAAATCCCTGTGACTGGAAAAATGTCTCTTGCTAAGTCCTTTGTCACCAAGGGGGGCGTCAGTCTCAAGGAAATCAACCCTAAAACACTGGAAAGCAAACTGGTCCCTGGTCTCCACTTTGCTGGTGAGGTACTGGATATCAATGCCCACACGGGTGGCTTTAACATCACTTCTGCCCTCTGCACCGGCTGGGTGGCAGGCTCAAATCCAATAAATACCAAATAAGAAAGGAAGTCCTTTGGAACATATTATTTTACTAAGAGGTGTTACTCCTAATGGAAAGAATGCTATCCCGAAAATGTCTTATTTGGTAGATATTCTGACAGAAGCTGGTTTTCAACACGTTCGAACCTATATTCAAAGTGGGAATATCATTCTTGAGAGTGACTCAGATTTAGAAGAAATACGAGAACGTGTTCATACTTTGATAAAGGAAAAAATTGGGGCCGACTTAAAAATGGTTATCAAGAATAAGAACGATTTTGAAAAGATTGTTCATGAGAATCCATTTAAAGAAGACTATCTTCATGATCGTGTGCATGCAATTCTTTATCAAGGACTGATCCAAAGTCTGCCACTAGAAAAATTGAAAACTGACTACGGCGAGGAAGAAATCTGTGTAGGCGATTACTGTCTCTACCTCTATCTTCCTAGAACTGCAAAACAAAAAAAGCTCAATACCAACTATCTTGAAAAATTGTTTGGCGTGGTTCTGACCATGCGAAAGTTAAACGTAGTTGAAAAACTATTAACCAAATAGTACTTGAAACCAGAAAAAATCAGCAGAGGTAACTCCGCTGATTTTTATTTTGTCTGTGTCCGAACATAAGTCGCAATGACATCTGATGTGTACTGGGCTGTTCCAGCTCCAAATTTGTCAATGTTTTCCTTAAACTCTGGGTTGTAGACGTAGCCTTTACCAATATGTCCGAAGACTTCAATAGAGCAGTCAAATCCATAAGTACGAAGGGCTTGCAAGAGCTTAGCTGCTTGCTCTTGGTTTTCAGCTGCTGTTTCAGGCAGACCAGCTTGAAGATTTTGTGCCAAGGCTTGAAAAACTTGGTTGAAGGCGGCTGTAGCCTCTTCTTCGCGACCTTTTTGGCGTTCAAGCGCTTGGCCCATGACTTCCTGTCCATACTTCTCTACCGCCTCTTGGTGGTATTTTTGATTGTCTTGATAGCTAAATCCAGTGAATTTTTCTTCAATAGTCATTTTTCTTTCTCCTTTTTGGTCTTGAATGGTTTTTTGCAAGGTGGAAATCAAGGTATCCAGATGTTGCCTTTCTCGAGTCAAATACTCCAACTGCTTAGTCAAATGGGGCAATAAATCTGATCTATCTCCCTTTAATAGCTCTGCTATTTTTTCTAAAGAAAAACCTAGATATTTATAGTAAAGAATGACTTGAAGGCGTTCCAAATCCTCTTGACTGTAGGTTCGATAGCCGTTTTCCGACTTTAAGGGAACCAAGAGCCCTATCTTATCGTAGTGATGCAGGGTCTTAACAGAGACACCTGAAAGCTGCGCAGCTTCTTTGATATGGTACATGATTTCCTCCTTACAAGAAATAGTATAACCCCTCCCCTTAGGTCAGAGTCAAGCGTTTTTGAGAAAAATTTTTAACTTTTTGAGAAAGGTGTGAAAACTTGAAAATGGTTTTCTTGACAGACCTTTGAAAACATGATAGGATAGTCAAGTCTATCAATCAAACAGAATGCTCATAGAGAGCCATTGAGAGAGGGCTATTTGACAACTCAAGTAGCCTTTTCTTATTTTAAAAAACGAGATTGGAGTTTCAACTATGTCAGAAAAATCGCAATGGGGCTCGAAACTAGGCTTTATCCTAGCATCTGCTGGCTCAGCCATCGGGCTTGGTGCCGTTTGGAAGTTTCCCTACATGACTGCTGCTAATGGAGGTGGAGGCTTTTTACTAGTCTTTCTCATTTCCACCATTTTAATAGGTTTCCCGCTCCTGCTGGCTGAGTTTGCCCTTGGCCGTAGTGCTGGCGTTTCCGCTATCAAAACCTTTGGAAAACTTGGCAAGAATAGCAAGTACAACTTTATCGGTTGGATTGGTGCCTTTGCCCTCTTTATTCTCCTATCCTTTTACAGTGTTATCGGTGGATGGATTCTAGTCTATCTAGGTATTGAGTTTGGGAAATTGTTCCAACTTGCTGGGACGAGTGATTATGCTCAGTTATTTACTTCAATCATTTCAAATCCAGCCATTGCCCTAGGAGCACAAGCTGCCTTTATCTTATTGAATATCTTTATTGTATCACGTGGGGTTCAAAAAGGGATTGAAAGAGCTTCGAAAGTCATGATGCCGCTGCTCTTTATCATCTTTGTCGTGATTATTGGGCGCTCGCTCAGCTTGCCAAATGCCATGGAAGGGGTTCTCTATTTTCTCAAACCAGACTTTTCAAAACTGACCAGTGCTGGTCTCCTCTACGCGCTGGGACAATCTTTCTTTGCCCTCTCACTAGGGGTGACAGCCATGCTGACATATGCATCCTACTTGGACAAGAAAACCAATCTGGTCCAGTCAGGGATTTCCATCGTAGCCATGAACATCTCGGTATCCATCATGGCAGGACTAGCCATTTTCCCAGCCATGTCAGCCTTCAATATCCAGTCTGAAGGGGGACCAAGCCTGCTCTTTATCGTCTTGCCTCAACTCTTTGACAAGATGCCTTTTGGAACCATTTTCTATATCCTCTTCCTCTTGCTCTTCCTCTTTGCGACGGTCACTTCCTCTGTCGTGATGCTGGAAATCAATGTGGGCAATATCACCAATCAAAATAACAGCAAACGTGCCAAATGGAGTGCCATTTTAGGAATCTTGACCTTTGTTTTCGGAATTCCTTCAGCCCTTTCTTACGGTGTCATGGCGGATGTTCACATTTTGGGGAAGACTTTCTTTGATGCTATGGACTTCTTGGTTTCCAATCTCCTCATGCCATTTGGAGCCCTCTGCCTTTCACTTTTTACAGGCTATATCTTTAAAAAGGCTCTTGCTAAGGAGGAACTCCATCTCGATGACAGAGCATGGAAACAGGGACTTTTCCAAGTCTGGCTCTTCCTCCTTCGTTTCATCATTCCAATTATCATCATTGTGGTATTTATCGCCCAATTTATGTAATCAAAAAGGACTTGAGTAGTAAACTCAGGCCCTTTCTTTTTTTATGGATGGCTTACAATCAATTCCAAACCTTGCCCTTCTAGGGTCCAAGTTTCAACATCACTTGGTAGGATAAAGTGGCTGCCTTTTTGGATTGGATAATTTTCCCCGTCAACAGTCAGTTGACCCTGACCAGCCAAGACACTAAATAAGCTGTAGTCAGCTGTCTTTTCGAAGTCAACTTTGCCAGTGATTTCCCACTTGTAAACTGCGAAGAAATCATTGGATACAAGGAGAGTGGAACGTAGATCATCTGCTTTGATAGTTACAGGACGGCTATTGGCAGGCTCTCCAATGTTTAAAACATCGATAGATTTTTCAAGGTGAAGTTCACGCAAGTTGCCCTTGTCATCCTTGCGGTCAAAGTCATAGACACGATAGGTAGTGTCACTAGACTGCTGGGTTTCAAGAATCAAGATACCTGCACCGATAGCGTGCATGGTACCACTTGGTACATAGAAGAAATCTCCAGCCTTAACTGGCACTTTTGTCAGTAAGGTATCCCAGTTTTTATCTTCGATTTGCTGGCGGAGTTCTTCTTTTGATTTGGCATTATGACCATAGATAATCTCTGAACCTTCGTCTGCAGCGATAATGTACCAGCACTCTGTTTTTCCGAGCTCTCCTTCATGTTCTAGTCCATAGGCATCGTCTGGGTGAACTTGGACACTGAGCCAATCGTTGGCATCCAGAATCTTGGTCAACAGTGGAAATACAGGCTCTGGACGGTTGCCAAACAATTCACGGTGTTCCGCATACAAAGTAGCAAGGTCTGTTCCCTCAAAACGACCATTGGCTACCTTAGAGACACCATTTGGATGGGATGAGATGGCCCAATATTCGCCAATTTTTTCACTTGGAATGTCGTAGCCAAACTCATCACGTAGCTTGGTTCCACCCCAGATTTTTTCTTGCATAACTGATTGTAAAAATAATGGTTCTGACATCTTATTCTCCTGTCTGTTTTTCTCACTTCATTATAGCAAAAAGACAAGTCTAATTGAACTCTTTTTCACACATTATAAAGTAGGGAGAAGATTTTATAAAAATAGTGAACAAATGTGCTCTACTTAATACTTGCACCATTGCTGGCAATGACATCCTTGTACCAGTAGAAGGATTTCTTCTTGCTCCGCTTGAGACTTCCATGACCTGCATTATCACGTTCCACATAGATAAAGCCATAGCGCTTGTTCATTTCGCCTGTTCCAGCTGAAACCAGATCTATACAACCCCAAGTCGTATAACCAAGCAAGTTAACTCCATCTTGGTAAATAGCATCTCGCATAGCCTTGATATGGGCTTCTAGATAAGAAATCCGATAGTCATCCGCTACATAGCCATTTTCATCTGGCGTATCCATAGCGCCGAGTCCATTTTCTACGATGAACATGGGTTTTTGATAACGATCCCAGATGGCATTGAGGGTGATACGAAGCCCCAGTGGGTCAATCTGCCAACCCCATTCTGAGGATTCAAGATAGGGATTTTTGATAGATGCAAAGACATTTCCAGCAGTCAGGTTTGTCACTTCTGGATCGCCTGAAGCCACTCGGCTCGCATAGTAAGAGAAAGAAACAAAATCAACAGTGTGATTCTTCAACAAGTCTAAATCTTCTGTCGTCATTTCAATCTTAATTCCCTCACGCTCCCACTGCTTCTTGGCATAGTTTGGGTATTCCCCACGCGCTTGAACATCAATGAAAAAGTAACTCTTGCGGTCTTCTTCCATGGCTGCCCAGTAGTCTCTCGGATGGGCAGTGTTAGGATAATATTGCCCTGCTGCCAACATACATCCCACCTTGTTTTCTGGGTCAATTTCGTGGGCAATTTTAGTCGCCATAGCCGAGGCTACCAGCTCATGGTGAGCTGCTTGGTATTTGACTTGCTCTTGATTTTCCCCCTCTTCAAAACAAATCCCGGCTCCTAAAAAGGGGGCATGCAGAATCATGTTGATTTCGTTAAAGGTTATCCAGTACTTGACCAAGCCCTTGTAACGGGTAAAGAGGGTGCGACAGAGATTTGCGTAAAAGTCCAACATACGACGATTGCGCCAACCACCGTACTCCCTAATTAAGTGCATGGGGCAATCGAAATGCGTGATGGTCACCAGTGGTTCAATTCCATACTTGTGACATTCCTTAAATAAATCCTCATAAAAAGCTAGACCAGCTTCATTTGGCTCTGCTTCGTCACCTTGAGGAAAAATCCGAGTCCAAGCAATGGAAAGTCGATAGGTTTTAAATCCCATTTCTGCAAAAAGCGCAATATCTTCCTTGTAATGATGGTACATATCAATAGCTTCTTTTGCTGGGTAAAAATAGCCCTCCTCAAACGAAAACATCTTTTTTTGACCTGTGATAATGGCCTCACGGTCTGGACCGGTCGGTACCACATCCACATTAGCAAGACCACGACCGTCCTGATTATAAGCACCTTCACATTGATTAGCTGCCGTTGCACCACCCCAGAGAAATCCTTCTGGAAATTGTAGTATTTCTGTCATCACTTTACCTCGATTGATTTATTACTTCTATTGTAATAAAAAGAAGGCAAAAAGTTTTGAACTCTCTGGATAATGATAGCACTAAACTTACTTTTATATATACGAAAAAAGACTGAAACCAGTCTTCTTTTTAAATCAAAGCTGTGATAGCCGTTACTAGGCCAAAAACGATACCTGGCGCATTCGCTGCCGCAAGGGGAATATCTCTTTCTTTCTTGAAAAGACCGTAATAAACCCATAGACTACAGTTGATGGCTGCGACCAAGGGTTGGATGAAGTTGCCTTTTTGACCAGCCAAGTTGTTCATGATTTGTGGGAAGTAAGAGACATACATCATAACAGACATGAAGGTCGCTACCCAACCCAAAATTTTCATTTGTTTTTCAGACATTTTCAAAACCTCTTTCATTTTTATGAATCATATTTTATAATCTTTTTTCAAAACAATCAAGACTTTGTAGCTTTTGTTATGAAGATGTAAACTATCACAATCTTGTGATAAGAAAAAGACCGGATTGCTCCGATCTTTTAATAATTCGCATTCTCAATTTCTGTTTTAAAAATAGCTAAGGTTAACGTCAAATGACTACGCGCCCTATTTCATACGATAAAAATCAATCACTAAACCAGCAGGGCCTTTAACTAGTAGCGATTCCGTCCCCCAATCAGTTACAGCCGAACCGTGTAAAATCTCGACACCAAGCTCTTTTAACCGTTGGTAGTTCTGCTCTACATCCTCAACCTCAATGTGAAGAATGATTCCTGACTGAAAGTTTTCCAAAGGAACCAAATGATTTTGCGATAACATGAGGCAGTGACTGCCAATCGTGAACTGTGCAAAACTGTCGTCAACATAATCGGCTTTTTTATCCAAAATACGCTCCAAGTCAGCACAGACTTGAGGAACATCTGAAACGATGATATCTAATTGATTTAAATTCATTTACTATCCTCCAGAAAAAGACCGGATTGCTCCGATCTTTTCAAGTTAGACTCTTGAAAATCAAAGAATAAAATCTACAAAGTTTACATTTGATTTTCGACGAGAGGAATTATTTGATTGCGCGTGATTGCAATCCTTCTTCTTCCAAGAAGAGGCGGAATGGTACGAGTTCTTCTGCTTCGTATTTTTCCTTGAAGGCTTTGATTGCTTCTTCTGAGTGTTGTTTTGGATCCAATTCAAGTACTTCTACTGGAAGTGGACGATGTTGAGAGATGCGAGCATCGATCACAACAGTTTTACCTTCTTTGTTCAATTTAACAGCTTCTGCAACAACTGCATCGATATCTTCGATACGGTCAACTGTAAATCCTACAGCACCCTGCGCTTCAGCGATTTTCGCATAGTCAGCATTAGGGAAGTCACAACCAAACAAGTGTTTGTTTGTGTCTTCGTATTTGTCCTTGATGAAGGCATATTTACCATTTGAGAAGACAACGTTGATAACTGGAAGGTCGTATTGAACGTTTGTGATCACGTCTGGGTAGCACATGTTGAATGCACCGTCACCCATGATGTTCCATACTTGGCGATCAGGATTGTCTTTCTTAGCAGCGATACCACCAGGAAGGGCAATACCCATTGTCGCAAAGAGTGGAGATGTACGCCACATGTTCTTAGGCGTCATGTGAAGGTGACGAGTAGATGTTTGAGTAGTGTCACCTACGTCGATTGAGTAGATAGCGTCTTGATCAGCATGTTTGTTGATTGCATTGTAAACTTGGTACAATTGCAATTCACCCTCAGTTTTACCTTCGAGTTTGTTCATGTAATCACGCCAGTTTTGGTTGTTCTTCACGTTTGCACGCCACCATGGAGTTGATTCAACTGGGTTCACTTTGTCAAGGATAGCTTTCGCTGCTTGACCTGCATCACCAAGGATAGAAGCGTCAAGGGCATGACGTTTACCAAGTTTGTAAGGGTCGATATCGACTTGGATGAATTTTTCAGTGTTCTTGAAGGCTTCGTAAACTTCAGCAAATGGGAAGTTTGAACCAAGGAAAAGAACTGTGTCTGCTTCAAAGACCACTTCGTTGGCTGGTTTCCAACCAACACGGTAAGCAGAACCTGTCAAACCTTCGTAGTTCCATTCAAAGGCTTCAAAGTTTTTACCAGTTGTGATGATTGGTGCTTTGATTTTACGTGACAATTCAGTAATCACTTCACCAGCTTTAACACCACCGTAACCAGCGTAGATAACTGGGCGTTCAGCATTGTTCAAGATTTCAACTGCTTTGTCAATTTCAACTTCGTTCAAGGCAGGAGCGATGAATGAACGTTCGTATGAACCTGAACCATAGTATGAGTTTTCGTCGATTTCTTGGAAACCAAAGTTTACTGGGATTTCAACAACAGCTGGACCTTTTTTAGAAACTGCAGCACGGCAAGCTTCGTCGATTACTTTTGGCAATTGCTCAGCGTAAGCTACACGTTTGTTGTAAACAGCGATACCGTTGTACATTGGGTTTTGGTTCAATTCTTGGAAGGCATCCATGTTGAGTTCGTTAACTGGACGTGATCCAAGGATAGCAAGGAATGGAGTGTTATCCATAGCTGCATCGTAAACACCGTTAATCAAGTGAGTCGCACCTGGACCACCTGAACCAACTGCAACTCCGATTGAGCCGCCGAATTTAGCTTGCATGACCGCTGCAAGAGCACCTGTTTCTTCGTGGCGAACTTGCAAGAAGCGGATATCTTTGTCTTCAGCCAAAGCATCCATCAATGAGCTGAGTGTTCCTGATGGGATACCGTAGATTGTGTCTACGCCCCATGTTTTCAATACGTTGAGCATTGCTGCAGATGCAGTAATTTTCCCTTGAGTCATAATGATAACTCTCCTTCAAATATTTTTAAAACTTGATAAATCCGTTTTCATATACTAATTGGAAACATTTCAGCAAATTTTTACTCTACTACTTTACCACATTTGTTTTGGGTATCCTAAGAATGTGCTCAGAAGTTTTTATTCTCTATTACAGTACAGTTTGAAAACGTTTTTAATATCTGTTTTATAATAAAAAGCGAGCAAGCTCGCTTTTAGTCTATCTTGGTAACGTTTAGCATGAGTGAACTAATCAAAACAGATACAGAACTAAAAGCCATGGCTAGACCAGCCAGTTCTGGGTTGAGCACCAAACCAATACCTGAAAAGACTCCTGCTGCAATCGGAATACCAATGAGGTTATAGATAGAAGCCCAGAAAAGATTGAGTAGAATACGATTAAAGGTCTTCTTACTCATATCAAAAGCACGTGCCAATCCTAGTAAATTGTTGGTTGTAAGGACAAGATCTGCTGATTCAATGGCAATATCTGTCCCAGAGCCCATGGCAATTCCGACATCTGCTACACTGAGGGCCGGCGCATCATTGATACCATCTCCAACAAAGGCCAATTTCCCATTCTTTTGAAGCTTGTGAATTTCATGTGCCTTTTCCTCTGGCAAGACATTTGCGATTACTTCTTCGATACCAATTTGTTCTGCAATCGCATGGGCTACTCCAGCATTATCTCCAGTAAGCATGACCGTTCTAAGACCACGTTTTTTCAATTTAGCAATAGCTTCTTTGGCATTTTCCTTAGGGACATCCTGCAAGGCAATTAAGCCTTTTAACTGACCATCCACGGATAGGAAGACAACTGTTTTTGCTTCTTTCTCAAGCAAATCAAATCGTTCTTGATAATCATGTGGAATAGCAAGGTCAGCTAAGAGCTTAGCATTCCCCAGCAAGACTTGCTTACCATTAATAATCCCAGTCACACCTTTTCCATGCAAGGCTTGGAAGTTTTCCACTGGGTAAAGGCTAATTCCTAGTTCAGATGCACGATTAACAATAGCTTGAGCTAGCGGGTGTTGAGATACATCTTCCAGTGAAGCAGCCAAACTTAGCACTTCTCCTTCATCTCCGATAACATCTGTCACTACTGGCTTCCCTTCGGTCAAGGTTCCTGTCTTATCAAAAACAACCGTTTGAACTTTTTGGATTTCCTGTAGAACTGTACCATTTTTGAGAAGAATCCCCATCTTGGCACTTCGTCCTGTTCCAACCATGAGGGCTGTTGGTGTCGCAAGACCTAGGGCACAAGGACAGGCAATAATCAAGACTGCAACACCATAGAGAAGCGACGTTACAAAACTTTCACCAAGAAAAACAAACCAGATCCAAAAAGTAAGGAGTCCTAAAATGACAACTGCTGGTACGAAAATTCCAGAAATCTTGTCTGTCAAATCTTGAATAGGAGCACGACTGGTTTGAGCTTTCTTCACAAAGTCTACAATCTGAGCCAACATGGTTTCAGAACCTACTTTTTCAGCTCTAAAAATGATCGTACCACTATTATTGATGGTTGAACCAATGACAGCATCTCCAACTGATTTATCGACTGGAATACTTTCCCCAGTTACCATTGATTCATCAATACTAGTTTCTCCTTCTATTACAGTCCCATCAACGGCAATTTTTTCACCTGGTCGAACGCGAATGAGATCCCCAACTTTGACTTGTTCTAGAGGTATTTGAACATAAACATCATCACGCAAAACCTCTGCTGTTTTTGCTTGTAGGTCTAATAATTTTTCGACTGCCTGCGAAGTATTTTTTCGCATTTTTTCCTCAAAAACTGCTCCCAAAAGAATGAAGAAGAGGATAAATGCAGCACTTTCAAAGTAAACGGGCAGACCAGTGAAGAGGGCAACTAAGCTATAGAAATAGGCCACTAGGGTTCCCAGAGCAACCAAGGTATCCATGTTGGAATTGTGCTTTTTAAAACTAGCCCAGGCGCTTCTGATATATGGAACTCCAGCTACCAGCATAATGGGGGTTGTGGCTAAAAAGGTGCCCCAACGCATGACTTGGTGACTAATTCCTCCTGTAGACATCCCAATCATAAGAATCACAAGAGGCACAGTAAAGATACTAGTAATCCAAAAACGTTGTAAAAGACTGAGAGACTTTTTGGTTTTTTCAACAACGGTGTAGGTTCCCTTTTGCATCTTCATGCCACAAGAAAACTCGTGCTCACCCAAGTCTTGAGGCGTAAAGCGAATAATTTTTTCCTCATCTTGAGCGATTGGTTCTAGAATCCCTTCTTCTTCGAAGAGAACTTCTTTATAACAGTTTGAAGGTGTCACACGGTGAAAAGTAATCTCAGCAGGAATCCCTTTTTGCAGTTGAATGTGGGCTGGATGGTAGCCTTTGTCTGCCGTGATACGGATTTTTTGAACACCATTTTCAAGACTTGCTTTTACAATTTCAGTCATATCATTCTCCTATTCTACAATCATCTTACCGTGCATCATATTCATGCCACATGCAAAGCCAAATTCTCCAGCCTGTTCAGGCGTGATTTCCACTACATACTCTTCCCCCATAGGCAAGTCCGCATGCACACCAAAATCTGGAAAGACGATCTGATCCAAACAAGGTGAAGGATCCTTACGGTCAAAGACAATGCGGGCTGGCACTGATTTCTTAAGAATAATCAACTCAGGCGTATATCCCCCTTTGACTTCCACTCGAATCTCTTGGTAGCCATTTTTTTGCTGGGCCTTTTGTCCAGATTTTTCAGGCTTTTTGAAAAACCAAAACAAGATAAACGCGATAAGGGCAATACAAATAATGGTTACAATACTATTTAACATGACGTCTCCTTTACATACAATTACATTTTACTTCTGTTACAGCGCTTGATTTCTTCTCAGAAATCACAGCTTCCAAATCTTCCAAGTCAGCCTGAGTAAAATCACATTCCACAATCAAGTCAGCCAACAAGTTCTTAATCCTACGAGAACAAACCTTGTCCTTGATATCTTGGACAAGTAAATCCCGACTTTGGTCCAAAGTTAAAAGGGCTGAATAGACAAAGAACTTGCCTTCTTTTTTCCTTGTCAGACACTCTTTCTCAACCAAACGAGCCAAAAGAGTTTGAATCGTTGACTTGGACCAGTCGAACCGCTCCGCCAGAACCCTGATCAAATCGCTACTGGTCTGCTCGCCCTGCATCCAGATAATCTTCATGACCTGCCATTCTGCATCCGAAATCTGCATTGTTATTCCTCCTAAATCTACATTTGTCGATTACAGTTATTAGTATACTCCGAAAATCTACATTTGTCAACTATAATTTTTATTATTTTTTCGAAAAATAGAATTCCAATCATGTAACGAGAGATTTGCAGTCAAATTTTACTATATAAACTATAAAAATATGCTATACTGAAGAAAAAAGAAAACAACCACTAGGGGTGCGTAAAGCTGAGATTAACGACTGTTAGATCCCTTTGACTCAATCTAGGTAATGCTAGCTGATGGAAGTGGAAAATAGTGAGGACTACCCAGTCTTCTATTACTTTCCTAAAACAGACCAGCTTGTTCTTGAGAATACAAACTTCAGTTGGTTGGGAGGTTTTAGATGACTTATTTACCCGTTGCTCTAACCATTGCTGGGACAGACCCTAGTGGCGGTGCTGGCATTATGGCTGACTTAAAGTCATTCCAAGCTAGAGATGTCTATGGAATGGCCGTTGTGACCAGCCTTGTCGCTCAAAATACCAGAGGTGTTCAATTAATCGAGCACGTCTCCAACCAAATGCTGGAAGCTCAATTGGAAAGTGTCTTTTCGGATATCAAGCCCCAGGCTGTAAAAACTGGTATGTTGGCAACTACTGAAATCATGGAGATTATCCAACCCTATCTTAAAAAACTGGACTGCCCCTACGTGCTGGACCCTGTTATGGTCGCAACAAGCGGTGATACCCTGATAGATACTAGTGCGAGAAGCTACCTAAAAACAAACCTGCTTCCCCTTGCGACTATTATTACACCCAATCTTCCTGAGGCAGAAGAAATTGTTGGTTTCTCAATTCATAATCCAGAAGAAATGCAACGTGCCGGTCGCCTGATTATAAGAGAATTTGGTCCTCAGTCCGTTGTTATCAAAGGTGGCCATCTTGAAGGTGGTGCCAAGGATTTCCTCTTTACCAAGGAGGAGCAATTTGTCTGGGAAAGTCCTCGAATTCAAACCTGTCACACCCATGGTACTGGATGTACTTTTGCTGCAGTGATTACGGCTGAACTTGCCAAGGGCAGAAGTCTTTATCAGGCAGTGGATAAGGCCAAGGCCTTTATCACAAAAGCCATCCAAGACGCCCCTCAACTCGGTCATGGTTCTGGTCCAGTCAACCATACAAGCTTTAAAGATTAAGAAAAAACTCTCTAGTTCCCACTATAAGGGAATTAGAGAGTTTTTGATTAGGAAATCATGTCATCTAGCTTTGTTAAAAAAGCTTGCGTTTTTGCCTCTATATCTTCTGCCTGCATCAAATCACGGACAACGGCTACCCCTGCTATACCAGTTTCAGCAAGTTGGTCAATATTCTCTGACGTCAATCCTCCGATAGCAACTACTGGAATGGCGACCGTTTGGCAAATGGTTTTCAAGGTTGAAATCAGGGTGATAGGTGCATTTTCTTTGGTAGTTGTCGGGAAAATAGCTCCTGTCCCCAAGTAATCTGCACCCGATGTTTCTGCTTCAAGAGCTCTTTTTACTGTTTTAGCTGTGACACCGAGGATTTTGTCAGGACCCAAGACTTGGCGGGCAACGGAAACTGGTAGCTCATCGTCGCCAATATGCAGACCTGCAGCATCTACTGCAAGACAAACATCCAAACGATCATCGATAATCAAGGGTACCTGATAGGCATCTGTTATTTCCTTGACTTGTTTTGCCAGTTGATAGTATTGATTGGTAGTGAGGTTTTTTTCTCGTAGTTGGATGATGGTAACACCTGAACGGCAGGCCGTCTCAACTTTTTCAAGAAAGCTTTCCAAGGAATCTTGGTAGCGATTAGTTACCAGATATAGTCTGAGTGCTTCTCTATTCATAAAGGTCTCCTTTAATAGCATCTAGCCAGTTTTCATCTCTTTTTAGGAGAGAGAGCTGATTGAGAACTTGGTAACGAAAACCTTCCAATCCCATTCCTTGAACAAGAATTCTCTCAGCAGCGATATTGAGATAAGAAACTGCTAGGCAGGAAGCTTCAAAGGCAGTCTTTCCTTGGCTAAGAAAAACAGCTGTCAAGGCTCCAACCAGGTCTCCTGTCCCTGTTATCCAGTCCAATTCTGCACAGCCATTTCCCAATATTGCAACCTGGTTTTCCGAAACGATGAGGTCCTTGGGACCCGTGACTAAGAAAGACATACCAGGATAAAGCTGACACCAGTCTTTCAAGACTTGAAGCAAATCCTCAGTTTCTTGATCTTTATGGCTAGCATCAACTCCAACTCCATGGTGTTTTAAACCAACAAGACTTCGGATTTCTGACATATTTCCTTTAAGGACCGTGGGCTTGTATTCTAAAAGATCTGTGACTAGATCCTTACGAATGGGTGAAGCCGCTATGCCAACCGCATCTACTACCATTGGGAGACAAGCTTGGTTTGCATAAGTAGCTGCCGTACGAATTGCTTTTTCCTTCTCAGCAGACAAATGCCCCAGATTGATAAAAAGAGCTTGACTTTGTTTGGTAAAATCAAGGACCTCACGGGGATCATCTGCCATGACAGGTTTAGATCCCAGAGCCAAAATGCCATTGGCCAGCATCTCACAGGAAATCTCATTGGTGATGCATTGAATCAAGGAGCTAGAGCTCAGAGGAAAGGGATTTGTAAATTCCTGCATCAGTCTATCCTTTCACCAAAGAAATATCCTTGTACTTTTTTAAAGAATTCCTGCTTGATTAAAAATCGAAAGGCGAGAAAAGCTATGGCTGTACCGATCAAGGTCGCTCCGAAAAATCTCGGAGTATAGATAAACCAGCTGAGCTTGGCAGCAGATCCCGTAAAGAGAACCATGACAGGATAGGAAACAATAGAACCGATTATCCCCGTTCCCAAGATTTCTCCTAGAGCAGAATAGCGAAATTTCCGACCATACTTATAAAAGAGACCTGCAAGGAGGGCTCCAAAAGTAGCTCCTGTGAGTGCCAAGGGCGGAATGCCTTGAGTAGACATACGGATAAAGGCTGTGACTGTAGCCATGACCAAGGCATAAACAGGTCCCATCAAAATCCCTGCAAGAATGTTGACTACACTGGACATCGGTGCCATTCCTTCAATTCGAAAGATAGGTGTAAGAACTACGTCAAGGGCAATCATCATGGATAAAATAGTTAATTTGTGAACTTGAAGTTGGTGGTTTCTCATTTTCTATTTCTTCTCTTTTTCTAAGGACTGCAAATCACTCGTCCAGGTTTGGTGTTGGTAAGCCATCTCCCAAAACTTGGCTTCCATATGGACACTTCGATGGAAGGCCTCTAGCATTTTTTGTTTGTCCGTCTCATTGCTTTCTCGATAGAGTTGATTGACCAGCGCTTCTTCCTCTTTAATCTGCTGTTCTAACTCATCGGTGATATAGGTTTCAATCCACTGTTGATAAAGAGGATTCGGGGATGGTTTGCGATTAAGTGCCTTGCCCAAATCATGGTATAACCAAGGACATGGGAGCAAACTAGCAAAAGCAATGCCCAAGTTTGGTTCTGCAAATTGACGATAAATATGCGAAATGTAATGATAGCAGGTTGGAGCTATTGGATGTTGCTCCATTTCCTGGTCGCTGATTCCTAATTCCTTGAAAAATTGTTGGCGGATAAACAACTCACCATCCACTAGACTCTGAGCATTTTGTTTCAAGAGTCTTTTCATCTCTTGGTTTGAAGTCTTATCAGCCAAGAGGTGATAAGCTTCTGAAAAAGACTTCAGATAGTAGGCATCCTGAATCAGGTAATAGCGGAAAATAGAAGGTTCTAAATTCCCCTCTTGTAACTGTAAAACAAAGGGGTGATGAAAGGAAGCCTGCCAAACTTCCTTGGATAATTCCATAGCAATATCTGTAAATTCCATAATAACTCCTTTATAGAAATAAACTGGTTTGAAGCAATAAAAAGAAAAGCAGGTAGATCAATTTTGTCCTCTGAGAAATATAGAAAGTCCGATAACTATTCTCCAATTGTGCATGCTCATCATATCCGTGCGCAGATAGAGCTCTCAGGTAAAGATGGCGCCATCTAAAGACCGTCATCAGAACCTTGCTATAAATCAAGGGCGACCAAACATGCAGTTTTTGGCCACGCAGTAAGCATGCTTCCTTGAGAGACTTGATTTCCTGCTGAATGAGGGGAAAGGCATTGAATACCACAATTAAGGCATAGGCCCAAGAACGCGATAACCCCTTTTGAGCCAAGTACAAGAGAAGCTCTTTTAAGGAAATAGAGGAAACAAAGACAAGACCGATACAAACCGTCACAAAAGCCCTCGTCCCAAGTATCACTGCCTGCGAAGCATCCCCATGTAACTGAACTGCCCAATAATTAGCCAAAGATGGTAAAATGGCGAGCACAATCATCCAAGCCAATACTTTAAATCGACGGTAATAGAGCATAAAGAGAATACAAAATGTGGCTACCGAAAGATTCAGAGCAATCGAAGGAATGAAAGATGTTTCCAAGGATAAAATTAGAAAGAAGAGGCTGATAACTGGTGTCTTGGTTGCTACTTTGATCATACTACCTCACCTCCCCTTGACTATTCCTACTCAGAAAACTGAGAGGTTTGCTGATTGTCACGTCTTTAATATGACGGAGCCCCTCACTAGTCATCTCGATCCAATAATCAACCACAGAGATCAAGGGATCTAAACGATGGCTAATGATCAGAAAACTTCTTCCTTGATTGCTCTCCTCCACAATCCACTGACAAAAATAATGGCAAGCTCTATCATCCAAACCGGCAAAAGGTTCATCTAGCAAGATCACAGAGGCCTTACTAGTCAAGATGGTCAAGAGCTGAAGAATCTTTTGCTGGCCACCACTTAATTGATAGGGACTCTTATCAAGAGCCTGCTCCAGATTAAAATATCCTAGAGCTTGGAGAATCCGCTGATTTCTTTCAGTGTCTGAGCTATCTAATTGCAGTTCCTCTCGCAGACTGACTCGGATAAACTGCTTCTCAGCTTCCTGAACAACACCCGTTAAGTCACGATACAGGCTCTTTTTCTTTTTCAGGATTTTCCCCTTCCAAGTAATGCGCCCCTCATACTTTTGAAATTGAAGAATAGATCGAAAGAGGGTTGATTTCCCGACACCATTGTCACCCAAGATACAGGAAATCCCTTGGTAAAATGTAAAATCCGCAATTGAAAAGAGGGGACGCTTATCCAGCTCACAAGTCGTTCTATCCATATGGAACAATTCCGGGCTAGAAGCAACATTCTTTGAAGAAACCTGTGTCATCTCAGAGGTAGGGATTTGAAACACCTCCCTTAACCGGCCGTCTCTTAGCTCCACCATATGGTCAATGTAGGTTCCATAGTCCGTTAAATCATGGTCACACAGGATGACTGTCTTCCCATCAAGAGCCAACTCTTTTAGAATCTCCAATATCTCGATTCTGCTCTTGCGGTCAATGGAAGCGAAGGGCTCATCCAAGAGATAGACTTTAGGATTCATAGCAAAGAGAACAGCTAGCGCAGCCTTTTGCTTTTCCCCACCTGATAAGTGATGGATGGGACGGTGCAAGATTGCCTTACAGCGACATTGCTGGACCACCTCTGCTATTTTAGAATCAATTTCCTGAACAGGATGGCCGATATTCTCCAAGGTAAAAATCAGCTCCTCAAACAAGTTCTCCATGGTAAATTGATGATTGGAATTTTGAAAGAGAATGCCAACTGTCTGGACACGGTCGACGATAGAAAGCTGACTAACCTGGCTCCCATCTATCAGGACTTGACCACTATAGGGAAGAGAACTGACTTGAGCAATGACTTGAAAGAGACTGGATTTTCCTGAACCACTGCTCCCAACTAACAAGGTAAAAGCTTGTGCATGAAAAGTAAAATCAATCGGCTCTGAGAAGATAGGGGACTGAATCTCCCGTAGTTCCAGCCCCATCTACGCCTTTCCTCCAGCTGCAAACTGATGATAGAGTTTGACAATGGCACGAACCAAGATGGTACAGAAGAAAAAGACGGAAATAAAACGCACCACCAGCAAGGAAAGGACAAAAGGAAGGGAGAAGGCATAGTAACCTAATTTAATGTATTCATAGACAAAGCTAAAAAGGGTAATCCCAATACTATTAGCAGTTAGAGAGAGCCAACTTTCATAACGATTCTTGGTCACAATAAAACCAAATTCACTTCCCAACCCTTGAACCAAGCCGGACAAAAGAGCACCTAGACCGAATTGGCTACCATAAAGGACTTCAGCTAGCGCAGCGAGCACTTCTCCAATCGTTGCGCTTCCGACTCTTGGAACAAAGATAGCTGCAATGGGCGCAGCCATACACCAGAGACCAAAGAGGATTTCATTGGCAAAGGCCTGTAAACCAAGAGGGGCTAAGATTAGTGTGAGAATATCAAACAGATAGCCTGAGCCCACAAAAACGCCACCAAAAAAGATAGACAAGAAAGAAAGCAAGATAACATCTTTTAACTGCCATTTTTTCAACATAAAAAACTCCTTTTTTAAAGAAAAGTGGGGCATTCAAGGAGAGCTACCAAAAGGCTTGCCGTCAAGCCTATCCTCTTTTGATAAACAAAAAAACTCCAATTACAAACGAGAATTAGAGTTTACCTTACAAGATTAGACAGTTCTTTTCGACATACGAAAAAAACCTTTTCACATTTCCCTTCGCCAGTCTTAACTGTATCAGGTTCAATGGGTATCATCTCAGCCTAAAGCACCCCAAATGTCTTTATTATTTTATTACTGAACCAGTATAACAGAAATTGAAAGCCCTAGCAAGATATTTGACCGGAAAATATATTTATATAGTTTGTTTGTTCATTCTTTTAATCTACATCAAAGGATTGAATCTGTTCTATAATTCATAACCGATATCAAAAAAGGCTAATTCTAAAGCAACTGCTTGATTCCAGCGTTGCTGAAGTTCTGTCAAATCTTCTCGACCTTTCCCGACACGATTAAGTTCGTCAACCAGAAATTGAACCCACTCTGTAAAGAAAGGACCTCTATGGAGATTAATCCATTCCAAATGAATATAGGCTTCAGGTAGTGCCAAATCTTTAGAACCCCAGTCTAGATAGAGACCTTCTGCAATGACCAGCATGACCAAAAGATGAGCATAGTCTGATGAAGCCACAGCAGAATACATTAGCTCCTGAAACGCTTTTGTCACAGGGTGCAAGGTCACTTCTAGATAGTCATTCTCTGCTACTTTTAACTCTTTGAAAGCCTTTTGGAAATAACCATCTTCATCTGCTTCAAGAAAGCCTAGTTGCTTGGCAAAACGAAGTTTGGATTCAAGCTGGTCTGCGTGAGCTACACAAGCACCTAGCATGGATAAGAAGGCATCAAAGAAATGATAATCTTGAATCAGGTAGTCTTTTAAGACCTTATTCTCAATTGTCCCCGCAAAAAGTTCCTTAACAAAACGATGATTGATTGCAGCCTGCCAATCCTTCTGACTGCTTTTTAATAATTCTCCAACGGTCAAACCTGGCTGAAATGCATAGTCTTGTGTTTCCATATTTACTTCTCCTCTCTTTACTCCTTAGTAATTAATAAAACACCAAGAGATACCAAGCAAAATCGTAATTCCACTTGATACTTTTAAAGAACATCGAGGGCATTTGCAGAGAGCTACCTAAACAAGCCTATCCAGTTTGTATAAACAAAAAAACTCCAATTACAAACGAGAATTAGAGTTTACCTTACAAGATTAGACAGTTCTTTTCGACATACGAAAAAA
>NZ_JBJUSF010000023.1:0-37014 GCF_046098195.1 Streptococcus sp. ST14 | reverse complement strand
AGAAAATACATCAATTTTGATAAGTAGAAATGGTAAAAACATTGTATAGCATTTTACACAGGAGTCTGGACTTGACTACATTTACTACATTTTTTCTATTTTTTTAGAAATAAAATGTTGTATAGAAATTCCGAAAGAAATAATAAAATCAAAATAAAAATTAATAAAACATGTATATATGAGCATATCGACGTCGACAAATGTTCTTACAAGGCATAAAATACAAATAAAAAGAATAAAAAATGTTATATCTTTATATTTGTTGTTCTGTTATGAAATGAAAGAAATTGGAAACTAGTTTCTAAATCATGAAAAATATTGAAAAAAAAAAAAATAAGTGCTAGAATAAAGAATGTAAACGTTTACTTTAACAAAGGAGCTCATATGTTACTACAAAAAGAACTAATTCCAATGATAGAAGCTAACTTACCAAATATGGCATATGCTGAAAAAGACATTGCTAAATTCTTCTTAAAACAGCAACCTCTTAATAATTATTCATGTGAGGCATTGTGCGAATGCCTTAATGTATCCAAAGCAACATTGACTCGATTTGCGAAAAAATGTGGTTTTAAAGGTTTTAGACAATTCATTTTCAAATACCAAGAGATGATTCGTGAGAAAGAAAAGTTAGCATTGTATACAGAGGCTACAGAAAAAGTTTTATCCGACTATGAAGAAATGTTGAGAAAAACTTACACGGTTCTTGATGAAGTTCAACTTGAGCGTATTGCTGAGATGATAGAAACTGCTGAGCGTGTATATCTTTATGGTGAAGGAAGTTCATTTCTTGCTTTACAAGAAATGAAGATGAGATTTATGCGTCTCGGAGTCATTGGTGAAGTATTATCAGACGAGGATATGATTTTGTGGAATAGCTTATTACTTAATGAAAATTGCCTCGTCATTGGAGCATCTATTTCAGGTCAAACTGATATTGTACTAGAAGGTCTTCAAAAAGCTGCGGATAAAGGCGCTAAAACAGTTTTAATGACTACAAGAAATTTTGACGAAGAAGATTGTTTCTTTGATGAATTATTGTTATTAGCTTCGATCAATCATCTCTCGTATGGCAATCGCATATCACCTCAGTTTCCAATACTTTTAATTACAGACTGCTTATTCTCTCATTATCTGGAAAGTCCAGAGAGACAATATTATTACAATCAAACTATTATCCATAAGGAGGAATAATAAAATGAGCCAAATTTGGACTAAAGAAAAATTTATAAGTCAAGTCCATGGTGGAGTCATTGTTTCTTGTCAAGCTTTACCCGGTGAACCCCTTTATAATGAAGAATTTAGCTTGATGCCTTTTATGGCTAAAGCAGCTTTAGAGGCAGGAGCAGTGGGCATTCGCGCAAATTCTGTGCGTGATATTAAAGCAATTCAGAAAGTAGTAGATTTACCAATAATTGGAATTATCAAAAGAGATTATCCACCTCAAGAACCATATATTACTGCTACGATGAAAGAAGTAGATGAACTTGTAGAATGCGGAACAACAGTCATTGCATTTGATGCAACTTTAAGACCAAGATATGATGGCTTAGTTGTCAGTGAATTTATCAAAAAAATAAAAGAAAAATATCCTAATCAATTGTTGATGGCGGATGTAAGTAATTTTGATGAAGGTCTCTATGCATTTAAATCAGGCGTTGATTTTGTTGGTACAACATTATCAGGGTACACAAGTACAAGTGTACAATCAGATGAGCCTGATTTTGAACTAATGAAAAAATTGGCTGATTTTAATATTCCGGTAATTGCCGAAGGAAAAATTCATTATCCAGAACAATTAAAAAAAGCTTATAGTTTAGGTGTTACCAGTGTTGTCATTGGTGGAGCGATTACACGTCCAAAAGAAATTGCTCAGCGATTTATTAATGTCATCAAATAAAAAACAATATAAAGGAGAAATCTGATGAAAGATTTAACTAAATACAAAGGCGTTATTCCTGCATTTTATGCTTGCTATGATGAAAATGGTGAAATTAGCCAAGAACGTGTAAAATCTCTGGTGCAATATTTCATTGACAAAGGTGTAAAAGGTATCTATGTAAATGGTTCTTCAGGTGAATGTATTTACCAAAGTGTAGAAGATCGTAAACAAATTATTGAAGCTGTTATGGAAGTTGCCAAAGGTAAATTAACAGTTATCAACCATGTTGCATGTAATAACACGAAAGATAGTATTGAATTGGCAAAACATTCAGAAAGTGTTGGAGTCGATGCTATTGCTGCTATCCCACCTATTTACTTCAAATTGCCAGAATATTCAATCGCAGCATATTGGAATGCAATGAGTGAAGCTGCGCCAAATACAGATTTTATCATTTATAATATTCCACAATTGGCAGGGGTTGCATTGACTGGTAGTTTGTATGCAACAATGCGTCAAAATCCTCGTGTGATTGGAGTTAAAAATTCTTCTATGCCTGTACAAGATATTCAAATGTTTGTAGCTGCAGGTGGAGAAGATTACATTGTATTCAATGGTCCAGATGAACAATATCTTGGTGGTCGCTTGATGGGAGCAGAAGCTGGTATTGGTGGTACTTATGGCGTTATGCCAGATTTGTTCTTGAAATTGGAAAGTTTGATTCAAGAACGAGATTTAGATACTGCTAAAAAACTTCAATATGCTATCAATGAAGTTATCTATAAGATGGTATCAGGTAAGGCAAATATGTATGCTGTAGCAAAAGAGGTTTTGCGTCTAAATGAAAAACTTGATTTAGGTTCTGTTCGTCAACCCTTAGAAGCATTGGCAGAAGGTGACTTGGAAGTTGCAAAACAAGCAGCAGTACTTATTCAACAAGCACGAAAAGAATTTTTATAATAAATAATATCAATATGGAGATATGTTATGAGTACAACAGGATTTACAATAATTGACTTAATTATCTTGATTGTTTATTTACTTGCGGTGTTGGTTGCGGGTATCTATTTCTCTAAAAAAGAGATGAAAGGAAAAGAGTTCTTTAAAGGAGATGGTTCGGTTCCTTGGTATGTTACTTCGGTATCCATTTTTGCCACAATGCTCAGTCCGATTTCCTTCTTGGGACTCGCTGGTAACTCTTATGCAGGTAGCTGGATTTTATGGTTTGCTCAATTAGGGATGGTTGTAGCAATTCCACTGACAATTCGTTTTATCTTACCTATCTTTGCACGGATAGACATCGATACGGCATATGATTACTTGGATAAACGTTTTAATTCTAAAGCACTTCGTATTATTTCAGCACTCTTGTTTATTATTTATCAATTGGGACGTATGTCTATCATTATGTACCTCCCATCAGCTGGTTTATCAGTATTGACAGGAATTGACATCAATATTTTGATTATTTTGATGGGTGCAATTGCAATTGTTTATTCTTATACTGGTGGTCTAAAATCCGTATTATGGACAGACTTTATTCAAGGTGTGGTTCTGATTAGTGGTGTCGTTGTAGCTTTATTTGTACTGATGGCTAATATTAAAGGTGGCTTTGGTGCAGTAGCAGAAACATTAGCAAACGGGAAATTCCTTGCTGCAAATGAAAAACTTTTCGATCCTAACTTGCTTTCAAACTCCATCTTCTTAATTGTGATGGGTTCAGGCTTTACAATCTTATCTTCCTATGCTTCATCTCAAGATTTGGTTCAACGTTTTACTACAACACAAAATATTAAGAAACTTAATAAAATGTTGTTCACAAATGGTGTCTTGTCACTTGCTACTGCAACAGTCTTTTACTTGATCGGTACAGGCTTGTACGTATTCTATCAAGTACAAAATGCAGGCAGTGCAGCTAGCAATATCCCTCAAGACCAAATCTTTATGTACTTTATTGCATACCAGTTACCAGTAGGTGTCACAGGTTTGATCTTGGCAGCGATTTATGCAGCAGCTCAATCAACTATTTCAACAGGTTTGAACTCTGTTGCAAGTTCATGGACATTGGATATTCAAGATGTCATTTCTAAAAATATGTCAGACGATCGTCGTACGAAAATTGCACAATTCGTATCTCTAGCAGTAGGTTTATTCTCAATTGTTGTTTCCATTATCATGGCTCATTCAGATATTAAATCTGCATACGAATGGTTCAATAGTTTCATGGGACTTGTACTTGGTCTACTTGGTGGTGTATTCATTCTTGGTTTTGTTTCTAAAAAAGCAAATAAACAAGGTGCTTATGCAGCGCTGATTGTATCAACCATCGTTATGGTATTTATTAAATACTTCCTTCCTCCAACAGCTGTTAGCTACTGGGCATATTCATTGATTTCAATTTCTGTATCAGTAGTTTCAGGTTATATTGTATCTGTTCTTACTGAAAATAAAGTATCTGCACCCAAATATACAACGATTCATGATATTTCAGAAATTAAAGCGGATTCAAGTTGGGAAGTTCGTCACTAGTCACTAATAGAAAAGAGAAAATAATATGATTATTTCTGAACAATCTGATTTTAGACGATATGCTTTTGTCAATAAACATTTTTCAAAAGTCTGTGATTTTTTAGAAAATACAAATTTGACAGATTTAGTTGATGGAAAAATTGATATTGACGGGAAAAATGTTTTTGCAAATTGTATGACTTATCTAGCTGATGGAGTTCCAGGAGATATTTTTGAAACTCATAAGAAATATTTAGATATTCATATTGTTGTTGAAAATACAGAAAAAATGGCAGTAACTTCCCCAGTTCGTGCTCAGTCACGTGTACCTTTTAGCGAAGAGAAGGATATTGCTTTTTACGATAGCAAAGACTATCAAATTGTTGAATTGCTTCCAGGGAATATGTTGGTGACTTTTGAAGAAGATCTTCACCAACCAAAGATTCGTTGCAATGATGAAACTGTTAAAAAACTTGTTATCAAAGTTTTAAATGAGGAAAAATAAAATGAAAAAAAATATTAAACAATATGTAACCTTAGGTACTGTAGTGGTATTATCAGCATTTGTTGCTAACTCAGTTGCAGCTCAGGAGACTGAAACTTCTGAAGTATCAACACCAGAGTTGGTGCAACCTGTTGCACCAAAGACTTCGATTTCGGAAGTACAACATAAATCGGGTAACTCTTCGGAAGTTACTGTACAACCTCGAACAGTTGAAACTACTGTTAAGGATCAATCTTCTACAGAGGATGCGATTTCGGGAGTACAACCTAAATCGGATAATTCTTCGGAAGTTACTGTACAACCTCGAACAGTCGAAACTACTGTTAAGGATCGATCTTCTACAGCGGAAGAAACTCCTGTCTTAGAAAAAAATAATGTTACTTTAACAGGGGGCGGAGAAAATGTCACTAATGAGTTAAAGGATAAATTTACTAGCGGTGACTTTACTGCAGTTATTAAGTACAATCAGTCTAGTGAGAAAGGTTTACAAGCTCTGTTTGGAATATCTAATTCTAAACCCGGTCAACAAAATAGTTATGTAGATGTGTTCCTTAGAGACAATGGTGAATTGGGAATGGAAGCGCGTGATACTTCTTCCAATAAAAATCACCTAGTATCCAGACCTGCTTCAGTTTGGGGTAAGTACAAACAAGAGGCTGTGACTAACACTGTTGCAGTAGTAGCAGATTCAGTCAAAAAAACATATTCTTTATATGCAAATGGTACAAAAGTAGTAGAAAAGAAAGTGGATAACTTCCTAAGCATCAAGGATATTAAAGGTATTGATTACTATATGCTTGGGGGAGTGAAACGTGCAGGAAAAACGGCGTTTGGTTTTAACGGAACACTAGAAAATATCAAATTCTTTAATAGTGCATTGGATGAAGAAACTGTTAAAAAGATGACAACAAACGCTGTTACTGGACATTTAATTTATACGGCTAATGATACAACAGGTTCTAACTATTTCCGTATTCCAGTTTTGTATACTTTTAGCAATGGTCGGGTTTTTTCAAGCATTGACGCTCGTTACGGTGGAACTCATGATTTCTTGAATAAAATTAATATTGCTACAAGTTATAGTGATGATAATGGTAAGACATGGACTAAACCAAAATTAACATTGGCATTCGATGATTTTGCGCCAGTACCATTAGAATGGCCTCGTGAAGTTGGTGGACGTGACTTACAAATCAGCGGTGGTGCAACCTATATTGACTCTGTTATTGTTGAAAAAAATAATAAACAAGTACTCATGTTTGCTGATGTTATGCCTGCTGGAGTAAGTTTTAGAGAAGCTACTAGAAAAGATTCAGGTTATAAACAAATTGATGGTAATTATTACCTTAAATTAAAGAAACAAGGTGATACTGATTATAATTATACTATTCGTGAGAATGGTACTGTATACGACGATCGTACCAACAGACCAACTGAATTTTCAGTAGATAAAAAATTCGGTATTAAACAAAATGGTAATTATTTGACGGTAGAGCAATATTCGGTTTCATTTGAAAATAATAAAAAGACTGAATATCGTAATGGGACTCAAGTCCATATGAATATCTTCTACAAAGATGCATTATTCAAAGTAGTGCCAACGAACTATATTGCATATATTTCTAGCAATGATCATGGTGAATCTTGGTCTGCACCAACATTATTACCTCCAATAATGGGACTTAATCGTAATGCGCCTTATTTGGGTCCTGGACGTGGAATCATTGAAAGCTCAACTGGACGTATTCTTATTCCGTCTTACACTGGTAAAGAGTCTGCATTCATTTATAGTGACGATAATGGAGCGTCTTGGAAAGTTAAAGTTGTGCCACTTCCTTCTAGTTGGTCAGCAGAAGCACAATTTGTAGAATTGAGTCCAGGAGTAATTCAAGCATACATGCGTACAAATAATGGTAAAATTGCATATTTAACAAGTAAAGACGCAGGTACTACTTGGAGTGCGCCGGAATATTTGAACTTTGTTTCAAATCCAAGTTATGGAACACAACTATCAATCATCAATTATAGTCAATTGATTGATGGTAAAAAGGCTGTCATTTTAAGTACTCCAAACTCCACAAATGGTCGTAAACACGGACAAATTTCTATTGGTTTAATTAACGATGATAATACAATTGATTGGCGTTATCATCACGATGTTGATTATAGTAACTATGGATACTCATATTCAACATTGACAGAGTTACCAAATCATGAAATTGGATTGATGTTTGAAAAATTTGATTCATGGTCTCGTAATGAACTTCATATGAAAAATGTTGTACCATATATAACATTTAAGATTGAAGATTTGAAAAAGAATTAAATCTGAAATTTAAAAATATATAGAAAGAGGATAAAAATTATGGTAAATTACGGTATTGTTGGAGCTGGATATTTTGGAGCTGATTTGGCTCGCTCAATGAACAAAATTGAAGATGCAAAAGTGGTTGCGGTATTTGACCCAAATCATGGAGAAGAAGTTGCTCAAGAGTTGGGATCAGATGTTTGTGCAAGTTTAGATGAACTTGTAGCACGTGAAGATATTGATTGTGTGATCGTAGCTTCACCTAGCTACCTTCACCGTGAACCTGTTGTGAAAGCTGCTCAACATGGCAAACACGTATTTTGTGAAAAGCCAATTGCATTGTCTTATGAAGATTGTAAAGCCATGGTTGACGCATGTAAAGAAAATAATGTTATCTTTATGGCTGGTCACATCATGAACTTCTTTAATGGTGTACACCATGCTAAAGAATTGATTACTCAAGGTAAAATCGGTAAAGTTCTTTATTGCCATGCCGCTCGTACAGGTTGGGAAGAACAACAACCAACTGTATCATGGAAGAAACTTCGTTCTCAATCTGGAGGACATTTGTACCACCATATTCATGAATTAGATTGCATTCAGTTCATCATGGGAGGACTTCCTGAAAAAGCGACAATGGTAGGAGGTAATGTATATCATAAAGGTGAAAACTTTGGTGATGAAGATGATATGCTCATTGTAAACCTAGAATACTCTGATGATCGTTATGCTGTTTTGGAATATGGTAATGCTTTCCGTTGGGGTGAACACTACGTCTTGATTCAAGGAACTGAAGGAGCTATCAAACTTGACTTGTTCAATACTGGAGGTACTCTTCGTGTTAAAGGTGAAGGAGAATCACACTTCTTAGTACATGAAACTCAAGAGGAAGATGATGACCGTACAGCTATCTATACCGGTCGTGGTATGGATGGAGCAATTGCGTACGGTAAACCAGGAGTACGTTGCCCATTATGGTTACAAACATGTATTGATAAAGAAATGGAATATCTACATGACATCATTAAAGGTGGAGAAATTACAGAAGAATATGAAAAACTTCTCAATGGTGTAGCTGCTTTAGAATCAATCGCTACCGCTGATGCATGTACTTTATCAGTTAAAGAAGATCGAAAAGTAAGTCTTTCAGAAATCACAAATGCTTAACTATTGTAAAACAGAATAGTAAATTCTTGTCATTATATAATTTCTAAAGTTCTGTGATACAACTCATTGAATAAAGAAATAGAGATGGGACTGGGATAATGCCCAGTCCCATTTTTTATCAAAAAGTAATGAGATCAAAAATGTGGGAGTGATGAAATGAAGATTATAGGGATCGATATTGGCGGAACAACAATTAAGGCTGATTTATACGATGATTTGGGAACGAGTTTAAATCAGTTCAAAGAAATAGAAACAATTATTGACTATGATTTGGGAACGAACCAGATATTAAATCAGGTCTGTGATTTAATTGGTGAGTATATTTTAAATTATTCAATTGATGGTGTTGGGATTTCCACTGCTGGAGTTGTTAATGCTAATACAGGAGAAATCATCTATGCAGGCTATACAATACCAGGGTATATCGGAGTAAACTTTACTTCCGAAATAGAAAAACGTTTTGGGTTGTCTACTTTTGTTGAAAATGATGTTAATTGTGCTGCATTAGGTGAATTGTGGATGGGACAAGCCAAAGATAAGAAAAATGTAGTAATGGTTACTATTGGAACAGGTATAGGAGGCAGTATTATTGTCAATGGAAAAATTGTTAACGGATTTAACTATACTGCTGGTGAAGTAGGCTATATTCCTGTAGGTAATTCGGATTGGCAAAGCAAAGCCTCAACAACCGCATTGATTCATTTATATCAAAAGAAGAGCTTGAAAACTAATCAAACTGGACGTACTTTCTTTACTGATTTAAGTTCTGGAGATAAAGTCGCTAAAGAAACTTTTGAAATTTTTGTAGAAAATCTAACAAAAGGTTTATTAACTATTTCTTATCTACTTAATCCAGAAATTCTCATATTAGGAGGTGGGATTCTGGCTAAAAAGGATATTTTGTTACCTGAAATTCAAAGTTCTTTAGCTAAAAATGTAATGGATAATAGGTTTTTGCCTAATAATGTTGTGGCAGCTACATTAGGAAATGAAGCTGGTCGTATAGGAGCTGTAAAAAATTTCTTAGATAGAATTTCTAATAAATAGTGTGAAAGATAAGGAGGTGTCACAATGACTAACTCTGTATTTTCGACAATGCAAGATATTGAGAATGTTGCAACCGATATTATAAAATCATATGATAATGAGATTTATACGTATAAAGCTGTCTCCCAAAAAGAATTGGAAAAACTAGAAAAAAGTTATGATGAAAAAAGTCACGAAGAATTAATTTCAATAGAAAGCAATTTAGAAATGAAACAACAGAACCTCATTGATGAGGTTAATAAAACAATCAAGGAAAATGATGCAAAGATTCAGTATATTTCATCAAGTAGGAGAGGAGAATTTGTAGAAAAAATTATTGGTAGGGTGGTAGAAAAATATGGCTATTAGTCAGATGAAAAGAATTTCTCTACTATTTACTAAGAGTAGTCTTGATGATGTTTTAAAAACTATTCAGGAACTAGAGTCAGTGCAGTTCCGTGATTTAAAGGTTCAGGATAACTGGTCAGAAGCTCTAGAAAAAGATGAGGTTGTATTTCCAACTATTCAAATTTCTCATACTTCTAATTCCAATCATGGGGTTATTGAAGGAAATGATGCCTTGACTTATTTGATGAATAAACAACAACATTTGGAAGCAACTGTAGAGAAATTACAAGAATACCTACCGAAAGAAAACACGTTTAAGTTATTACAGCAACCTCCGATAACAACCTCTTATGAAGAATTAGAAAAATTTGGTAAAGCTAATGTTGCTGAAGGTGTTCTTAAAAAAGTGAATGATCAAATAAACAGAGTTCATGAATTAGAAAGAAACATTCAAAGTAATAATGAGGAAATAGAGAGATTAATAAAGTGGGAAAAATTAGAAATTGTTCCTGCGCATTTAGAACAATTTTCTTTCTGTAGAGGAAAAGTCGGAACAATACCAAGGACTGTAGATAATAGCTTATACAATAATTTTTTAGAAAACAATATTGAAGTTCAAGAAATATTTTCTAATGATAGAGAGTACGGTGTTGTTGTTTTCTATCAGTCCAGTTGCTCTATTGATTTTGATGAATACTTATTTGAACCATTTGATTATTATAGAAAAGAATTACCGAAGCAGCGAGTAGTAGATTTGGATCAAGAAAACATGCAGTTAATAACTGAAAAAGAGAATATTATCGCATCGTTGCAAGATTCAAAGAAAAATTTGATAGATTTACAATGGCAAATTGACTATATTTTATCTTTCTATGCTCGTCAAATCTCTAAGAATAACCTTTTGAGCACTCCGCATCTAGTTGCATTAGAAGGATGGATAGAAGAAACTCGTATTTTATATTTTATAAAAGTTATGGATGAGCGTTTTGGACATTCTATTTATATTTATGAATCGGAAACATTGTCGGATAATCAAGATGAAATACCTATCAAATTAACGAATCACTCTTTAATTGAACCATTTGAATTATTGACAGAAATGTATGCTCTGCCCAAATATTATGAGAAAGATCCTACACCTGTATTAGCACCATTTTACTTTACATTTTTTGGAATGATGGTTGCTGATTTAGGCTATGGTTTACTATTGTTTTTAGGAACAATGTTAGCATTAAAAATTTTTCATCTACCTTCAGTAACTAAGAGATTTTTAAAATTCTTTAATATATTAGGGGTAGCCGTTGCAATTTGGGGTGGAATCTATGGCTCATTTTTTGGATATGAGTTGCCATTTCATCTGATATCTACAACCTCGGATGTCATGACTATATTAGTAGTGTCAGTTGTGTTTGGATTTATTACAGTATTTGTAGGTTTGTTAGCTTCAGGACTACAAAAAGTAAGAATGAAGAAATATGCAGAAGCATATAATTCAGGATTTGCGTGGTGTGTTATTCTGCTTGGCTTGTTATTTATTGCTGTCGGAATGTTGATGCCTGATATTAGACCGTTATTTGTATTAGGGAAATGGGTATCTATTTTTAATGCTGTGGGGATTTTGATTGTTTCTATTATTCAAGCCAAAAGCTTGTCAGGTATTGGATCAGGATTGTTTAATCTATATAATATTTCATCTTATATAGGTGATTTAGTTAGTTTCACTCGATTGATGGCATTAGGATTATCTGGAGCAAGTATAGCATCAGCTTTCAATTTAATTGTTGGTTTGTTTCCGGGGACATTGGCTAAACTGACAATTGGATTAGTATTATTCATTCTTTTACATGCGATCAATATTTTTCTATCGTTACTATCAGGATATGTTCATGGAGCACGTCTGATATTTGTTGAATTTTTTGGTAAGTTTTATGAGGGTGGAGGAAAACCATTTCAACCTTTGAAGGCTTCTGAGAAATATATTAAGGTTATTACAAAGAATTAATGGAGGATATATATAATGGAACATTTAGCAACTTATTTTTCAACCTATGGAGGAGCTTTCTTCGCTGCATTGGGAATTGTATTGGCGGTTGGATTAAGCGGTATGGGGTCTGCTTATGGAGTTGGTAAGGCTGGGCAATCTGCCGCAGCTTTACTGAAAGAACAGCCAGAAAAATTTGCCTCAGCTTTGATATTGCAACTACTGCCCGGAACACAAGGATTATATGGTTTTGTTATTGGAATTTTGATTTGGTTGCAATTAACTCCAGAACTTCCTTTGGAAAAAGGCGTTGCTTATTTCTTTGTAGCTCTTCCAATTGCTATTGTAGGATACTTTTCGGCTAAGCATCAAGGAAATGTAGCAGTAGCGGGAATGCAAATCTTGGCTAAAAGACCAAAAGAATTCATGAAGGGAGCAATTTTGGCTGCCATGGTAGAAACCTATGCAATTCTTGCCTTTGTCGTATCATTCATTTTGACCCTTCGTGTATAAGAAATTAATTTGCTATTCAAAGGAGGTGTCTAAATGAGCAATTTAGAAAACTTACGAGAATCTGTTATTGAACAAGCTCATGAAAAAGGGCGTATGAAATTATTGGATTCCAAAAAGAAGATTGATGATGAATTTGAAATGCAAAAGTCGGTCATTGTAAAGAAAAAAGAAGCTGAACATGAACGAAAGTTAAAAGATTTACAGCAGAAATATCAAATAATTTTTCAACAATTAAAAAATAAGGAACGCCAATCAACGTTAGTATCAAAACAGAAAATATTAAAAGAACTTTTTCAATCTGCTTTAATAGAAATGGAATCTTGGAATGCAGATAAAGAAATGGAGTTCATCTATCGAATTCTGGAACGATATTCACAACAAGAGGTCATAGTAACTTTTGGGGAGCGGACTTTAGCTAAATTCAATTTGGAACAATTAGAGA
This sequence comes from Streptococcus sp. ST14, assembly GCF_046098195.1. Lineage (NCBI taxonomy): Bacteria > Bacillati > Bacillota > Bacilli > Lactobacillales > Streptococcaceae > Streptococcus > Streptococcus sp. ST14. Next base: position 24,334 of record NZ_JBJUSF010000023.1, on the reverse strand, counting down.
AATTGAAATTCTCTTTTCCAAATCATTTATTTAGTGAACAGCCTATCTCAAATGAATCAGGCTTACTTATTTCAATAGGTAAAATTGATGATAACTATTTGTATAAAACATTAATTGGTTCGATTTCTAAGGAAGAAAGTTCAAGTATCGCAAATCAAATTTTTATCAATTAAGGATGAAATTGGTTAATCCTTCTTAGAAATTTGGAGTATTCCAATAAAATTAGAAAGGTATTTTATGGATACTAATCTTTTTTCAAAAATAAATACGACGATTTCGGTAAAAGAAAACGATTTTATTACAGAAGAAAAATTTCAAAAAATTATACAATCCAAAGATACGGAGACATTGGCATTTATCTTAGAAGCAACTCCCTATCATTTATCGATTGACGTTTTAGAAAATCCTAGTCAGACAGAGATTTCGCTAATGACAAAATTAGTCAATGATTATAGATGGGCCTATGCTGAAAGTCCGTCTGATAAAATTGTGACTTTATTTGCTTTACGATATGTTTATCATAATATCAAAGTTTTATTAAAATCTAAGGCGGCAATTAAGAAAGATTTTTCTAAATTATTAATTCCAATAGGGATTTTTGATATAGAAAGTTTAAAACATTTAGTTTCTTCCTTACATTCAGATACACTTCCTGATTTTATGGTTCATGAAGTAGAATCAATTTGGAATGAGTATGAAACTTTTAATAATATTCGTGTACTTGATGTCGGAGCTGATCTAGCATATTTTAAACATCTGAAACTTTTATCTAATGAGTTAGGTGGGGTGCTGTCTCAGGTTATTGTTACAATGATTGACTTTTATAATATTATTACTGTAAAACGTGGTTTATCTCAAAATAAGAGTCATGGGGATATTTTACAATTACTTTCAGATGAAGGAAGTATTTCTGCTAAAGAATTTATATACATTGTAGAAAATCAAGAAATATTTGTGTGGTTCAATAAAATAAATCTAAGCTTAGATTCAATCTTTTCAACTTACGAATTGAAGATGCAGGACGCAACAATTTCATCTTCTGAGTTAGAATTTTTATGTGATTTACTATTGTATAAAACTTTAGATCAAGGAAGGTATAATGTAGATGGGCCGTTAGTTCTTGCTAGATATTTATTGGGATGTGAGTTTGAAGTAAAGAATCTTAGAATGATCATATCAGCTCTTCAAAATACAATTCCTTTTGAATCAATAAAAGAAAGGATACGCCCGCATTATGGAAGCTAATAAGTATAAAATTGGCATAATTGGTAGCTATGATATTATTTTACCCTTTAGCATGATTGGATTTGATATATTTCCTGCCTATCAAGAACAAGAAGCTACAAATACTCTAAGAAAATTAGCTCAATCTGATTATGGTGTCATTTATATCACTGAAGACATTGCTTCAATGATATTAGATACAATTCGCCATTATGATTCTCAAGTTGTGCCTGCTATTATTTTATTACCGACTCATAAACAAGGTTTAAATTTAGGATTAAAACGTATAGAGGATAATGTAGAGAAAGCAGTAGGACACAATATTTTATAATAATGTACAAAATTGTCTGTAATATTATTCTATAATTTTTGGACTTAGTAAGGAGAATAACTTTGACTCAAGGGAAGATTATAAAAGTATCGGGACCTCTAGTTATTGCATCAGGTATGCAGGAGGCTAATATTCAAGATATTTGCCGTGTAGGTAAGCTAGGGTTAATCGGTGAAATTATTGAAATGAGAAGAGATCAGGCATCTATCCAAGTCTATGAAGAAACATCTGGTCTTGGTCCGGGAGAACCTGTTGTTACAACTGGAGAACCTCTCTCGGTTGAATTAGGGCCAGGATTGATTTCTCAAATGTTTGATGGCATACAACGCCCATTAGATCGATTTAAATTGGCTACTCATAATGATTTTCTAGTTCGTGGGGTAGAAGTTCCAAGTTTGGATAGAGATATTAAGTGGCATTTTGATTCCACTATAGCAATTGGTCAAAAAGTGAGTACGGGTGATATTCTTGGAACTGTCAAGGAAACCGAGGTAGTTAATCATAAAATTATGGTTCCTTATGGAGTATCTGGAGAAGTCGTTTCTATTTCATCTGGCGATTTTACAATTGATGAAGTTGTATATGAAATAAAAAAATTGGACGGTAGTTTCTATAAAGGAACGCTTATGCAAAAATGGCCTGTCCGCAAGGCGCGTCCTGTTTCTAAACGTTTAATTCCAGAAGAACCATTAATCACAGGTCAACGAGTTATTGATACATTCTTTCCAGTAACCAAAGGGGGAGCTGCAGCAGTTCCTGGACCGTTTGGAGCAGGAAAGACAGTTGTACAACACCAAGTAGCTAAATTTGCCAATGTTGATATTGTTATTTATGTTGGTTGTGGAGAACGTGGAAATGAAATGACGGATGTACTGAATGAGTTTCCTGAGTTGATTGACCCTAATACCGGACAATCAATTATGCAACGGACAGTTCTGATTGCTAATACTTCAAATATGCCTGTTGCTGCTCGTGAGGCTTCAATTTATACAGGAATTACCATGGCTGAGTATTTTCGTGATATGGGCTACTCTGTAGCCATTATGGCTGATTCAACTTCACGTTGGGCAGAAGCGCTACGTGAAATGTCAGGACGTCTAGAAGAAATGCCTGGTGATGAGGGTTATCCTGCTTATCTGGGAAGTCGTATCGCTGAATATTATGAAAGAGCAGGACGTTCTCAGGTTCTAGGACTTCCAGAACGTGAAGGAACGATTACTGCTATTGGAGCTGTATCGCCACCTGGTGGAGATATTTCAGAACCAGTTACTCAAAACACTTTACGGATTGTGAAAGTTTTTTGGGGACTTGATGCTCCGTTGGCACAGCGACGTCATTTTCCTGCAATTAACTGGCTTACATCTTATTCACTATATAAAGACAGTGTGGGCACTTATATAGATGGTAAAGAGAAGACAGATTGGAATAGTAAAATAACTCGTGCGATGAACTACTTACAACGGGAATCTAGTTTAGAGGAAATTGTTCGTCTTGTTGGGATTGATTCTCTGTCTGATAATGAACGACTAACGATGGAAATTGCTAAACAAATTCGAGAAGATTATTTGCAACAGAACGCTTTTGATTCGGTAGATACATTTACTTCGTTTGCAAAACAAGAAGCAATGCTAAGTAATATCCTAACTTTTGCTGATCAGGCAAATCATGCTTTAGAGTTGGGTTCTTACTTTACAGAGATTATGGAAGGTACCGTGGCAGTTCGAGACCGTATGGCGAGAAGTAAATATGTTTCAGAAGATAGATTAGATGAAATCAAAATTATATCAAATGAGATTACACATCAAATTCATTTGATATTAGAAACAGGAGGTCTATAAATGAGTGTTATAAAAGAATACAGAACTGCTAGTGAAGTTGTTGGGCCTCTTATGATTGTTGAACAAGTAAATAATGTGTCTTACAATGAGTTAGTTGAAATTCAACTTCATAATGGAGAAATTCGTCGTGGACAAGTTTTAGAAATCCACGAAGATAAAGCCATGGTTCAGCTTTTTGAAGGATCTAGTGGAATAAATTTAGAAAAGTCTAAAATTCGTTTTGCTGGTCATGCATTAGAATTGGCTGTATCTGAGGATATGGTTGGTCGTATTTTTAATGGGATGGGAAAACCAATTGATGGTGGACCAGATTTAATTCCAGAGAAATATTTAGATATTGATGGTCAAGCTATTAATCCTGTATCTAGAGATTATCCAGATGAATTTATTCAGACAGGGATCTCCTCTATTGATCATTTGAATACTCTTGTACGTGGTCAAAAATTACCAGTATTTTCAGGTTCGGGCTTACCTCATAATGAATTAGCTGCTCAGATAGCAAGACAAGCGACTGTTTTAAATTCTGATGAAAATTTTGCGGTTGTATTTGCAGCAATGGGTATTACTTTTGAAGAAGCTGAGTTTTTTATGGAAGAACTCAGAAAAACAGGAGCAATCGATCGTTCGGTTTTATTTATGAACTTGGCAAATGATCCTGCAATTGAGCGTATTGCAACTCCCCGCATTGCTTTAACTGCGGCAGAGTATCTAGCTTTTGAAAAAGATATGCACGTTCTAGTTATCATGACGGATATGACTAACTATTGTGAAGCGTTACGTGAAGTCTCAGCAGCTCGCCGTGAAGTTCCAGGGAGACGAGGCTATCCGGGATATTTATATACAAATTTATCAACTCTATACGAAAGGGCTGGTCGCTTAGTTGGTAAAAAAGGTTCGGTGACACAGATTCCTATTTTAACAATGCCAGAAGATGACATAACACATCCAATTCCTGATTTAACTGGATACATTACTGAAGGGCAAATTATTTTGTCGCATGAGTTGTATAATCAAGGTTATCGTCCACCAATCAATGTTTTACCTTCTCTCTCTCGATTAAAAGATAAGGGATCTGGAGAAGGTAAAACTCGTGGAGATCATGCTCCAACTATGAATCAACTGTTTGCAGCCTATGCCCAAGGGAAAAAGGTTGAAGAGTTAGCAGTAGTATTAGGAGAATCGGCTTTATCTGATGTAGATAAATTGTATGTGAGGTTTACAAAGCGTTTTGAAGAAGAGTACATAAACCAAGGATTTTATAAAAATCGAAATATAGAAGATACGTTGAATCTTGGGTGGGAATTACTATCAATTCTTCCTAGAACAGAGTTAAAACGTATCAAAGATGATTTGCTTGATAAATACTTACCTTTGGTAGAAGTTTAATCCGGAACTGGAGTGATTATCTATGGTACGTTTGAATGTAAAACCAACTCGTATGGAATTGAATAACTTAAAGGAACGTTTGAAAACAGCTGAACGTGGACATAAGTTATTAAAGGATAAAAGAGATGAATTGATGAGGCGATTTATTTCTTTGATTCGTGAGAATAATCAACTTCGGAAAGAAGTAGAAAGTTATCTAATTGATAATCTAAAATCCTTTGCAGTTGCTAAATCATTAGAGAATTCTCAAATGGTGGAGGAATTATTTTCAATTCCATCGAAAGAAATTGAATTATTTGTTGAGAAAGAAAATATCATGAGTGTAACAGTTCCTAGAATGCATATGAATATTACTTCTCAAAATGAGAACAGTGAATACAGCTATTTATCTTCTAATAGTGAAATGGATGATGTATTTGCTACAATGAATAGTTTAATTGATAAATTACTAAGACTGGCAGAAGTTGAAAAAACGTGTCAGTTAATGGCTGATGAAATAGAAAAAACACGTAGACGTGTAAATGGTTTAGAATACTCGATTATTCCAAACTTGTCGGAAACTATTCATTATATAGAATTGAAACTAGAGGAGGCAGAAAGAGCCAATTTAGTTCGTATTATGAAAGTGAAGTAGATCCTTTATTTAGATTATTAATTAGATGAACAAATATCAGCTTGGATAAGGCTTTAAGCCTTTCTAAGCTTTTTTGTTGACAGTATCAGGATATCTTTTTCAAAATTTTGGTTTGTTAGATAATGAAAATGTTTCTACTAATCTAGATTTAGGATTAGTAAATCTTAAATGTAATTATATAGAAAAAGATAAGTTAAAAAAAAGATGTATTAGCAAGAGTTGGTCTAACTCATATTCATCTGGAACAAAAGATATATGAATTGTCTGGCGGTGAAGCACAACGTGTTGCTTTAGCGAAAATCATTCTTAAAAATCCACCATTAATACTTGCGGATGAGTTGACTGCATCGCTCGTTCCTACGACTTCACAAGGAATTATGAAATTATTATTAGATATGAAAAATGAAAATCGTCTAATCATCATTGCAACTCATAATCCCGATATTTGGAATCAAGCAGATGAAGTTATAAATTTAAATCAATTATAGTTACTGTCAATAGATATCTTCTATATTTTAAAGTTATTTTATCTGAATCCGTAAAAGCAGTTCAATCTTGTACTGCTTTTTTCTTTTACGACTTACGCTGTTTGGTTTCATGAGCAAGCCCCTCAAAGTGAACTAATAACAAATCATGAGAAGTCATAGTGATGAAATTTCTGTAACAGAGGTAGAGCGAATTGCTGAACCATTAAATAAGTATCTCTCGAAGTAGAAGCGTATATTTTGACTTTTAGTTTGATAGAATGGTAGTTTGAAAATGTAAATGATAGCTACTGTTCATAAAACATAGAAGGTACGTACGATGTTGTGAGAGGAGCTAGAAATTAGCACTTACCTTATTATTCCAACAACCTCAAAAATGTGATAAAAATTTCAACTACTCTTATCTATAATAAAGCTACCTGTTCTTTGAAAATTGAATCCACTCCGTCTTGATTAGCGTGCCTGTGTAAGTAGGGACTGAGAGTATTTCCCTGTGAAGGGCAACTGGCACAAGACGTGTGTGAGAATTTTCTAACAGACACGGAGTTTATCGTTACCAGACTTAAACGATGCGACAAACTAGATAAAGGAGTTAATCATGAAGGTAGTAAACTTGTATGATTTGAAACAAATGGGAAATAAAGGTGGTTGTACCATCCAATTGATTCATCACTTTCCCTTTGGTATGGGCTTAGGACATCTCAAAAAAGACTACATTGAATTTAAACGTGTTGGTATCATTGATGGGAAAGCAGTAGAAGTTACTCTTCGAGAACCTTATTCGAGAGATCTACTGCAGGTTGTCAAGTCGATTAAGCAACGTCAGAAATTGATAGCTTATCGTTATAAAGAAGGAAAGCTGCTATTTGTGAAGAAGGAGGCATCAGATGTCCTCTGAACAACAGGAACGAATGGCAGTTCAATATGCTGAGCGTAGTCTTTTATTTACTGTCAAAAGTCTCTTAAAGATTCTAGAATGGTCTAGACGTCAGGCTCTAGCACAAGACTCTGCCTATAAGATAGGGGTACAGAAATTAGAAGAATTGCTACAATCTCCCTATGCGATTGATACGATTAATCTGAAGAAAGATTTTTTAGACAACCCAATTGATATAGAGAAATTTAAAGCTTTTTTAGAAAAAGAAGAGATTCCTTTAGCCATCGCTTGGCAAGGGGATTCTCTACATTTCTACACGAAAGACCGTTCGATTCTGGACAATCATTTAGACCATCTGTTAGAAAAAATGGTTAATGATCCGGAGAAATTAGCTGATTTTACCATGGATCAGTCACTAGACCAAGCAATTGATGAAGCTAAATCCCAAATTACCTTTAGACAAGAAGGAGCCGTCAAACAGAAAGAGATGGTAGTGGAAAGAAATTCCTACTATTCTCGCTGTTAGGCATCTTACTAGGCTATCTTTTCCATCGTTTGACGCTTTTGTATGATTCCTATACTGGAAATAGCTTAGATAAATGGACTCATCTTCTGATGGAAGGTCAAGATGAAGTTCTTCAGTCGCCATGGAATGTTTCCTTTACTGGAAAATCAAGTGCTTTTTTTCTACTAGGCTTTGTGATGATGTTGCTGGTTTATCTCTATCTAGAGACTGGCAAAAAACAATACCGAGAAGGGGTAGAATACGGGAGCGCCCGTTTTGGAACTCTAAAAGAAAAGAAGTTCTTTTACGGCAAGGACTTTTCTCATGATACGATCTTAGCACAAGATGTTCGTCTGACATTGTTAGATAAAAAACCACCCCAATATGATAGAAATAAGAATATTGCGGTGATCGGAGGTTCAGGAAGTGGGAAGACATTTCGCTTTGTGAAACCCAATCTGATTCAGATGAATAGTTCTAATATTGTCGTGGATCCTAAAGATCACTTGGCTGAGAAAACAGGCAAACTCTTTTTAGAACATGGCTACCAAGTAAAGGTGTTAGATTTAGTCAATATGAAGAACTCAGATGGCTTCAATCCTTTTCGCTATATAGAGACAGAAAATGATTTGAATCGCATGCTGACGGTTTATTTTAATAACACCAAAGGCTCTGGATCTCGTAGTGATCCATTTTGGGATGAAGCTTCTATGACTTTGGTACGAGCTTTAGCCTCTTACTTGGTCGATTTCTATAATCCACCCAAAACAAGAGAACAGCTCATTGAAGAGAGTCGTTTGAGTCAAACAGAATACCAAAACTTGTTGAAACGTCAAAAAAAAGAAGTGGAAGAGCGAAAAAAACGAGGGCGTTATCCAAGTTTTGCTGAAATCTCAAAACTCATTAAACACTTATCCAAGGGTGAAAACCAAGAAAAAAGTGTCTTAGAAATTTTATTTGAAAATTATGCTAAAAAGTATGGGACTGAAAATTTTACCATGCGAAATTGGGCAGATTTTCAAAATTATAAGGATAAGACCCTGGATTCTGTTATAGCTGTAACCACTGCTAAATTTGCCCTCTTCAATATTCAAAGTGTCATGGATTTGACCAAAAGAGATACCCTTGATATGAAGACATGGGGCCAGGAAAAATCAATGGTTTACTTAGTTATCCCAGATAACGATAGTACCTTTCGCTTTCTTTCAGCCCTCTTTTTTTCAACCGTATTTCAAACCCTAACAAGACAAGCAGATATTGATTTTAAGGGTCAATTGCCTCTTCATGTGAGAGTCTATTTAGATGAGTTCGCAAATATCGGAGAAATTCCAGATTTTGCTGAACAAACCTCAACAGTCCGTTCTCGAAATATGAGTCTCGTTCCTATTCTTCAAAATATTGCCCAACTTCAAGGGCTCTATAAAGAAAAAGAAGCTTGGAAAACCATTCTTGGGAACTGTGATAGTTTAGTCTACTTAGGTGGTAATGATGAAGATACCTTTAAATTTATGAGTGGTTTACTCGGTAAACAAACTATTGATGTTCGAAATACGAGTCGTTCCTTTGGCCAGACAGGTTCAGGATCCCTTTCTCATCAAAAGATTGCTCGTGATTTAATGACACCCGATGAGGTTGGAAATATGAAACGGCATGAATGCCTGGTTCGAATTGCCAATATGCCTGTCTTTAAAAGCAAAAAATACAATTCCATCAAGCATCCAAACTGGAAGTACCTAGCCAATCAAGAAACTGATGAACGGTGGTGGAACTATCAGATCAATCCTTTGAATCAAAGTCAAGAAAATCATCTTGAAGGCCTTAGAATTCGTGATTTAACTTTTGAATCTAGTTTAAAATAAAAATAGAAAAGAGGAAATAGATGATTACGCATTTTAAAGGTTTTGTTTATGGAGTAGACGCAAGTGCTATGTTTGCACAAGCTATGTCTTTGTTGCAGAAGGGATTGATTGCAGTTGGTGCCTTTCTTGTTGTTGTGGGGATTGTCAACCTTGCAACCAATATTAAAGATGGTGGACCAGGTGTTCGGAATGCCATTCTTGAAATTGTCGGTGGAGTTATGGTCGGGGCTGCTGGAGCCTTTGTAACCCAGATTTCAATTTAGGAGGATAAACAATGACATGAATCTTAGTTTAGTCTCACCCTTTGTTTACCTTGCATCTGAAAAAATATCAGCTGAAAATTTATTTGAAGGATTTAATGTAGATTTACAATCTACGGTAGATCTGATTAAATCTCTATCTAGCTACAATCCAACCGTTTGGACTTATATGTCTAGTATTACTAAAAGTGTCATGCAGCCTCTTGGAGTTGCGATTTTATCGGTTGTTCTCATCCTAGAATTTTCGAAGATGGCAAAGAAAATTGCTAACTCAGGTGGAGCGATGACCTTTGAAGCATTAGCCCCGATGTTGATTAGTTATATTATGGTCGCAGTTGTAATTACCAACACTACCGTCATTGTAGAAGCCATCATCGGGATTGCGAGTCATGCCATTGAACAAGTGGCTTCGATTGTGGCTCACGGTGGGGCAAAGTATGATACCATCTCTGGATTAAAAGGTTCAGGCTTTATTGGCCGGATGATTGTAGGATTTTTCGCCCTCCTCATTTGGCTTGTTCGGATAGTAAGTGCAGCCATGGTCAATCTTTTGGTATCTATTCGATTTATTCAACTCTACCTTATGATTCCATTTGCCCCTCTTACGATTCCAACATTTTTAAGTGATGAGTGGAAGTCTATTGGTATTGGCTATTTAAAAAATATTATGGTCTATGCGGTACAAGGGGTTCTTATTTTTCTGATTGTTTCTCTTGTCCCTTTGTTTGAATCTGCTGGGAAAATAGCTGTTTCAAATGGTGCGGGAGTCTTGCAATCACTTGCGATTATGTTTGGTAGTTTGATACAAGCTATCTTACTGATTATTGCTCTCGTTGGTTCTCAACGTACGGCTCGCTCAATCTTAGGTATGTAATTAGATAAAGGCTAGGAAGTGATTGCTTCTTAGCCTTTTTAGAAAGGAAAGTCATGAATACACGAGTCTTTAAAGACATCTCAAAATACCAACACAGGGCTTGGTTAGGTTTCACCACAAGGCAAATCATCTTTGTTTTACCAGCCTTTATTGTCACAATTATTGTTTTGGGCTTGAATCTCTTTTTCTGGCAATTTGGAGATTGGTTTGTTTACGGTTTTGTGTTTGCCTTTACCATCCCCCTCATGCTTTTTGGAGTCTATAAACCCAATGATTTATATTTTGAACATTATTTGAAATACCGTCTTCATTTTGAATTAACGGTTCCCCTACGCACAATTACAGGAAAGAAAGGACCTGAACATGAAAAGAAAATCAAATACATTAAAGAAACCAAAAACTTCAATGACTAATAAAAAGGAAGAAATTAAAGGAAAAAAAGAGGAAGTGTTACCCTCTACAGCGAATAGCCTTGCCTATCAAGCCCTGTACCAAAATGGTCTAATGCAGGTAAAAGAAGATTATTTCTCACAAAGCTACTTACTTGGGGACGTCAATTACCAAACTGTTGGTTTAGAAGATAAGGGCGCAATCATTGAGAAGTATTCTGATTTGATTAACTCTTTAGATGACCAAACCAACTTCCAATTGACCATCTTTAATAAAAGATTGAATTTAGAAAAGTTTAGACAGAGTGTTCTGTATGAGGAAAAAGAAGATGGGTATGATAGCTATCGTAAAGAATTGAATCGGATGATGAATCAAAATTTAGACAGTGGGGAAAATAACTTTTCGGCTGTGAAACTGATTAGCTTTGGTAGAAAGGATTCTAATCCTAAACAAGCCTATCGTTCCTTGTCTCAAATTGGAGAATATTTCAAGAGTGGTTTCTCAGAAATTGATGCTCGATTTGAATCCTTGGCTGGAGAAGAACGGGTGAACTTGTTGGCGGATATGCTTAGAGGAGAACACCATCTTCCTTTTTCTTATCGTGATTTAACGAGATCTGGTCAGACAACTCGTCACTTCATAGCGCCTAATCTCTTGGATTTTAAAAACAAGAATTACCTACAAATCAATGACCGCTTATTACAGATTGTCTATGTCAGAGACTACGGCATGGAATTAGGCGATCAGTTTATTCGAGACCTCATGCAAGGAGATTTGGAATTGATTGTAAGCCTTCATGCTCAAAGTTCGACTAAGGCGGATGCGATGAAGAAACTACGAACAAAGAAGACCTTGATGGAATCCCAAAAGATTGGGGAACAACAAAAACTAGCTCGTACAGGTATCTATTTGGAAAAAGTAGGTCATGTATTAGAAAGTAATATCGATGAAGCTGAAGAACTTTTAAAAACCATGACCGAGACAGGTGATAAACTGTTTCAAACGGTCTTCTTGATTGGGGTCTTTGGTCAGGATGAAGTAGAACTCAAACAAGCCCTAGACACTATCCAACAAGTGGCCGGCTCAAATGACCTAATGATTGATAAACTTCCATATATGCAAGAAGCAGCCTTTAATAGTTTGCTGCCATTTGGTTGTGATTTTTTAGAGGGAGTATCACGGAGTTTATTAACGTCCAATATAGCAGTGAACTCACCTTGGACTTCAGTAGACTTACAAGACCGTAGTGGGAAATATTATGGTATCAATCAAATATCAAGTAATATTATTACCATTGATCGCAGCCTATTAAATACACCGTCTGGTCTGATTTTAGGAACATCTGGAGCTGGGAAAGGGATGGCAACCAAGCATGAAATTATCACGACCAAAATCAAGGAATCTGGTGAAAATACAGAAATTATCATCGTTGATCCAGAAGCGGAGTACAGTGTCATTGGACGAGCTTTTGGTGGAGAAATGATTGATATTGCGCCCGATTCCCAAACTTATCTCAATGTCCTTGACTTGTCTGAGGAAAATATGGATGAGGATCCTGTAAAGGTAAAATCAGAATTTCTTTTATCCTTTATCGGTAAGTTATTGGATAGAAAAATGGACGGAAGAGAAAAATCGATTATCGACAGAGTCACCAGACTCACCTATCAGTCATTTAAAGAGCCTTCTTTGGAAGAATGGGTCTTTGTCTTGAGCCAACAACCAGAAGAAGAAGCGCAGAATTTGGCACTTGATATGGAACTGTATGTCGAAGGTTCTCTTGATATTTTTTCTCATAAGACCAATATTCAGACAGGATCTAATTTCTTAATCTATAATGTTAAAAAGTTAGGAGATGAGCTGAAACAAATTGCTCTTATGGTTGTTTTTGATCAGATATGGAATCGTGTCGTTCGGAATCAAAAATTAGGGAAGAAGACCTGGATTTATTTTGATGAAATGCAGCTTCTCTTATTAGATAAATATGCTAGTGATTTCTTCTTTAAATTGTGGAGTCGTGTCAGAAAATATGGAGCCAGTCCGACTGGGATAACCCAAAATGTCGAAACCTTATTGTTAGATCCCAATGGTAGACGGATTATTGCAAATAGTGAATTTATGATTCTTCTCAAGCAAGCAAAAAATGACCGAGAAGAATTGGTTCAACTCTTAGGATTGTCAAAAGAACTTGAAAAATACCTAGTCAATCCAGAAAAAGGTGCAGGACTGATAAAAGCTGGTTCCGTTGTCGTTCCATTTAAAAATAAGATTCCTCAAGGTACTCAATTGTTTGATATCATGAGTACAGATCCTGATAAAATGGCTTCTAATTAAGGGGAAGGTAAATGAAGGATAAAAGAGAAATCATACGTGCCCGAAAGGCATTTAGAAGAAGTCTAAAAGATGAGAAGAAATTCTTGAAAAAAGGAAAGGAGGAGGTGAAGAAACAGAAAAAAGATTCCGCTGTACTGGATGAAAAAGCATGGAAAAAAGAGATAAAGGAAAAGCTAGAGGAGATGAGAGAAGCTTCAAAGGCTAGAGTAAAACAAGCAAATGAAGACTACAATCATATTCTTCAAAATAGTCCTCCATCTCTTTTAAATCGTAAAGAATTAAGAGACAGACGGTTGCCTCATGCTAGGAAACGATTGAAAATAGCCAAGAAGCAATTTAAGGAAGCAAAGATAGAAGCAAAAGAAGAAAGAAAAGAGAGTCGTAAAGAAAGAAAAACCAATCAAAAATTTTTCTACGGTCAGGAATCGAAACATAAATCTAATTTTTTCTTTCAAGGAAAGAGTTTAGAAGAATTAAAAGCTAAGAAAGAAGTCAAGGCCGCAAAAGAGAATCTAAAATCTACTAAACAAGCCTATAAGTCCAAAAAAGTCAGTAGGAAAGCCAAAACTTTTCTTTATGTCCTTGGACGTGAAGGTGGAGAGTTAGCTTCAGAAAATGAAGATTTAGAAGGCTATCGCACACTTCAAGAGACAATTAGAAAAGGAAAACGCTACAGTCGCCTTTCTTATAACCTTGGAAAAGCTAGTGTCAAAACAGGACAAGCAACAGGTCGTTTTACCAAGAAAAGACTGACCAACACAAAAGAGCGATACCATCATTTTAAGGATGGAAAAGGATGGAAACTAGCGAAAGATAACCCAAGTTCCTTTAAAAATCGGTTTCGAAAATTAAAGAAACAAGGTCTTACAAGTGTCCGAAATATCTATCAAAAACTAAAAGCAGCCTTTTCCTTCTTTACATTTGCGGCTGGAAATCCTGTAACCTGGATAGTTGGAGGAATAGTCTTTCTTCTTTTACTTATAATGAGCTTCTTTTTAGGATTTTCATCTGCTAGTTTGATTCAACAAGATGAATTTGAATTAACAAAAGCTTATACCCACCTAACTTGGGAAGATGCAGAACATACTCGCACAAATGACAAAGGAATTACTTATTACACAAAAGTTGATGATGTGATGGGGTATATGAACTTTAAATTCCATGACTATGAGTTACACAAACCAGTTCACTTATTTAGTTCAGAAACTTACAAGGATTATCTGTCTACTTTGTGGCATGATTTAAACGATGGGGATGATTTGAAATCCATGCAAGACCTCTATGAAACTCCTAAGTATAAACTATCGAAAGACGATCAAGAGGAAATAAAGGAACTAAAAGAAGAGGGTATCTATACTTCCATGCAGGAATTGGACAATCCATTTGAGGGGAAAAGCAACGAAGATAGTCTAACCATGACTTATCGTTATGGATACTATGATTTAGACGGAAAACCTACTCTTCAGGAGTATATTCTACTAGAAGCGAAGGCTCACCAAACAATTGTCGCACCAATGGATGGTGTTGTATCTCTAGACGGAGATGATGTTATTCTCACTAACGGAAAAGGAGAGAATGAGAGTAGATTGACCTTGTATTCTATTCATAATGGCCGTGCGATTGAGGGGACAAGAGTCCTAACGGGTGATGTTATTGGTGAGACACCAGACGATACAGGTTTGAAAGTTTCCTATCAAAAGTATAAAAACAAGAAAGAAAAATTGGTGTATGTCAATCCGCAATTTTATTTTCCCAAAGTCATTCAACTTCAGACCACTATCTTACCTGCCATTGGTCAGTTTGGTGGGGATGAGTTTGAACGAGCGAAACATATTTATGAGTTTTTGAAATCTCAAGGGGCAAGTCCCCAAGCCATTGCGGCTATTTTAGGAAATTGGTCGGTAGAGTCTTCTATCAATCCTAAACGAGCTGAGGGAGATTATTTATCTCCTCCTGTTGGCGCTACCGATTCCTCATGGGATGATGAAAACTGGTTAGCGATAGGAGGTCCAGCCATTTATAGTGGTGCTTATCCTAATATTCTTCATAGAGGTCTAGGTTTAGGGCAATGGACAGATACAGCAGATGGGTCAACACGTCATACAGCCTTGTTGAATTATGCAAATATCAAAAATAAGAAGTGGTATGATTTAGACCTCCAACTTGATTTTATGCTTCATGGAGATAGTCCTTACTATCAAAGTTGGTTAAAGGATTTCTTTAAAAATACGGGCAGTGCAGCCAATCTCGCCCAACTCTTCCTCACCTATTGGGAGGGAAATTCTGGTGACAAACTACTGGAAAGACAAACCAGAGCAACGGAATGGTATTACCAAATTGAAAAAGGTTTCAGCCAAACAAATGGAGGACAGGCAAAGAGTGATCCGCAATCCCTTGAAGGGGTTCGTGGAGACTTGTATGAGCATTCTGTTCCTGGTGGTGGAGATGGTATGGCCTATGCCTATGGACAATGTACATGGGGTGTTGCGGCTCGTATGAACCAATTAGGCTTGAAATTAAAAGGAAGCAATGGAGAGAAGATTCCAATCATTAATACCATGGGAAATGGTCAGGACTGGGTTGCGACAGCTTCAAGTCTTGGTGGGGAAACTGGCTCTACACCAAGAGCAGGTGCTATTGTTTCTTTTGTGGGAGGTACACATGGCACACCAGCAGACTATGGTCATGTAGCTTTTGTAGAGAAGGTCTATGATGATGGTTCTTTCCTTGTGTCTGAAACTAACTATGGTGGCAACCCTAACTATACCTTTAGAAAAATCTCTCAAGCAGATAGTGCCATTAGTTTTGCCTATACTACGAAATAGAAGAGTTTACACTTGAAATTTTAGCTATTTTCAGGTAAAATAAATAGTGTAGATGAGTGGTCGGCTCATGGTCAATCTGATAGTAATCTTGGACATAAGGGCCAAGCGGTGGCGGACACCAGAACGAAATCCGATAGCAATCTTGGACGTAAGGGCCAAGCGGTGGCAGACACCAGAATAAACCGACTGACTAGGTGGCTTACAGACTCTGTAAACCACCTTTTTTGTGAGGAAAATATGGAAAATATGGAGAATTTTGAAGTTTATCGTAATCCTAATTACACCGAAAAAATAAAACTTCAGCGTTTTTTTACACAGTTACAAATTGCGGCTTCTTTTTTTAAAGAACACTTTGTTGGCAAAATCATGTATTATGAAACGGAAATTGAAAGTGTTGAACTTCATTTTTCACCTACTAATTTCATGCACCTATGTGGTGTTGATTACCGAAAAGGTGCAGGCAGTTTCTTTGATGATTGTTTAAATAGACATGTCATAATTGATGAGTTGAAAATAAAAAAAGATGGAACCACGATGCAAAAGTTACAAGTTTTAGGATCCATTGAGGAGTTATTGGGAAAGCATGTTCATCTAACTGGTTCAGGACGTTATTTGTATTTGGAGTTTGATTATGCTCTACGTACAAGAAAACAGATACTAGCATTAACATTGAAAGAGACATCTAGGAAAATTGTTCCTCAATCTTTATTAGATTTGAAGAGAAAGACAGTATTTCCAAAAGGTCAAAAAGTAATTTCAATTTACTCAAAACATTTACAAACGTCGGAACTTTTTTATTATTTAAAAGATTAGTTTACATATCTTTTGTGGCATAAAATATATTTTTATCATTTTAAGGAGAACGCAGTTTTGGCTCGTTCTCTTTTTTGTTGTGATACTTCTTTCAAGGAATATTTGGTAGGATTGGAGTGAAAAAAGATTAACTAGGAAAGAAGGAAGTATATGGAAGCCATTTATCAACGTGATTCGGATCAAGATGGACTAACTGATGCTCAAGAATTGGCGCTAGGAACCAATCCTCTTAGCGCAGATTCTGATGGTGATGGTCGTTCAGACTTAGTGGAAGTAGAAGAAGGAACCAATCCCTTAGAAAAGGATTTACAAGACATAGACCAAACAAGTATAACTGAACCGTCTTCAGTATTTATGGAAATGAAACAAAAGATTTCAGATATGATGGAGAGTCACTACAAGGAATTTATACAGGCTCTGATTAGTATTGAAACAGGGATTGAAAACCAACAAGACCTTGAAGACTTATATACTTACTACATGAGAACAGATGCCGTTTCTCTTTTGTCTAGTGATTTAGAAACCAGTCCTCAAGAGGTTGAAATGGAGATAGAGTTGTAGGGGAATCATGTGATTCTCCTATTTTCGTATAGATGAAAGGAGCGAGTATGGAAGTAATGCAATTATTGGCAATGTTTCGTGGAACAATTCCAAAAGATAGGGAGAAAATGGACCTATTTCTTCGCTATCAGGCGCAACATTTTGATGAGAAATGGCAGGACCTGGTAGAGAGTTTTTTGGCTGAAGAGTGCAAGATAGAAGAGATACCTCATGTCTATTCGTTTCATCAAGATATTATTTCTTTCCTAGAGGCTAGTTCTGAAAATAATGACCAAGATTTAGAAAGTTACACAAGAAATTTTGGACAAGCAGGTCTAAGTAAATTATCTCAATTAAGTAATTTTGAGAAAAACTTGGTGCTAGAAGTCGCAACCTATAACCTTTCCACTCGATTTTATATCCAATCTGAAAAAGAGAAGCTAACACCATTAAGTGAGCTTGTATGTCATCAGAAACAGGATGTCAATTTAGTCAATGTCTATCGGGTTGCGAATAATCTATCTGACCGCATTAGTAGAGATATAGAGGAGTTTCTTCTAATGGTTGATTCCAAAGAACTAAAAAAAGAGATTCTTGAGATTCATTTTGAAGAAAAAGAAGGAGAGGTTCTAGCCTATTTGGGTTCAGAATTGATGGCTACTTTAGATACCGTTACGAATCTTGTCCATCATGAAGAAAACTACCAACAACTTCCACTGACACAAAAGCTGATGATTATTACTCATTTTGATGAAGTAAAGGCTATAAGAGAAAAGTCTAAGCAAGTAGAGGAATCCTTATCTCCTTCAAGTGATATTGAACAGGAAACGGAAGAAACGAACTCCTTTTCTAATGTCGATAAAATTGTAGAAGAAGCTTTGAGGGAATATCCAATCGGTTCACAAGTAAGTTATAAAGGACAAGTATTTCAGTTGGTTTCGATTGAAAATGCACAGTTAAATGGCTTAGTTCGCCTAGAGCTATTCAATGATTCCAACCAGTTATTTGAAGAGAACCCTATCTTATACTTGAACAGTTTGGAAGAGATTGAACAAGCCTTATCTCTCGTAGAACTTGAAAAAGAAGATTCAGAGATTGAGATTGATTCATCAAGTGAAAGTCAGGAAATAGATTTGTTTTCCTATCTGGAAGAAGAAAATGAAAAGGATAAGGAAACAGAAACGCTTATTGTAGGCATAGAAGAGACGGATGTCCCTGTTCTAGATTTTGTTTTTCCAGATGATTTAGAGGACTTTTACCCTAAGACAAATCGAGAAAAAATTGAAACGAATATCGCCGCAATTGACCTTGTTAAAAGATTAGAAAAAGAGGGACGACAAGCGAATCCAGAAGAACAAGAACTACTAGCTAAGTATGTTGGATGGGGTGGTCTTGCCAATGAATTTTTCGATGAACTCAATCCAAAGTATGAAACAGAACGTTTAACTCTTAAGAGTTTAGTAAGTAAATCAGAGTACTCCACTATGAAACAAAGTTCTCTCACAGCCTATTATACAGACCCAATGATTATTCGCCAGATTTGGCAAAAATTAGTGGACGACGGCTTTGAGGGAGGAAGGATTTTAGATCCTTCTATGGGTACTGGGAACTTCTTTGCGGCTATGCCTAGAAGTATACGAGATAAATCAGAACTCTATGGGGTTGAATTAGACAGTGTGACAGGCGCAATCGCAAAACAACTACATCCCAATACCCATATTGAAGTGCGAGGATTTGAAGAAGTTCCCTATCAAAATAATAGTTTTGATTTAGTCTTAACGAATGTTCCTTTTGGAAATTTTCGCATTGCCGATAAAAACTATGATAAACCTTATATGATTCATGATTACTTTGTCAAACACTCACTTGATTTAGTAAGAGACGGAGGACAAGTGTCGATTATCTCATCTATCGGGACAATGGATAAACGGACAGATAATGTTTTACAAGAGATTAAAACCAATACTCATTTTTTAGGGGGAGTTCGTTTGCCGGATACAGCTTTTAAAAAGATTGCAGGTACTCGAGTGACCACAGACCTCCTCTTCTTTCAAAAGGATCAAGCAAAGAATCTTAATGAAGAGGAACTTGTTTTTAGTGGTTCTATTCCGTTTGAGGAGGATAAGCGTGTCTGGATCAATCCTTATTTTGATGGGAAATACAACACACAAGTTTTGGGTGAATATGAAGTACGTAATTTTAATGGAGGAACCCTCAATGTTAAGGGGGTATCAGAAACATTAGCTACTGACATTATGGAATCATTAGAGAATGTGGAAGCACCTAAACCAATTGACAATTCTTTGAAAGCACCTGTTTTTATCCAAGAAGAAGTGGATAATTCTATCCCAAGTCGTATACGTGAGAACTTAGCGCTCTATTCTTTTGGATATGAGGGAAATCAAATTTATTACCGAGATACGCATGGCATTCGGAAAAGTTCAAAAGTAGACGAAATTAGTTATTATGTAGATGATAAGGGAGATTTTAAAGCATGGGACAGTTCTTTGTCTGAACATAAAATAGACCGATTCGTTCAACTTCATTTGACAGATGAGGAAGCACTAGATGTTTACAAGTCAGAAGAAGCGAGTAAAAGAGGGAAATATAAGGGACTGTTCAAAAAAACTGTCTTTTATGAAAGCCCCTTATCGGATAAGGATATTAGTCGTATTAAGGGCATGGTTGATTTGAGAGAGACCTATCAATCCTTAATTAAAATTCAACGTCATCAAGATTATAGTCGGACAGATTTTCAGGTATTACTTAGTAAACTCAATCATGACTATGACCGCTTTGTAAGTCAATTTGGATACTTGAATGCCTCAATCAATCGGAACTTATTTGATAGTGACGATAAGTATTCCTTACTAGCTAGTTTGGAAGATGAGTATATTGATTCTAAAGACCAGAAAGTGAAATATAAAAAATCTTTAGCTTTTGAGAAAGCATTGGTTAGACCAGAGAGAGTGATTGCAAGAGTTTCAACGGCTCTAGATGCCTTAAACTCTAGTTTATCGGATGGTAGAGGGGTTGATTTAGACTATATGGTATCAATTTACCCTGAACATAGCCAAGCTGCTATTTTAGATGAGTTAGGTGACCAGATTTTAATGGATCCAGAAAGCTATTTAAGAGGAGAAAGAAAATATCTTTCTAAGAACCAGTTTTTATCAGGAGATATTCTCAACAAGATAGAAGTAGTTCAACTATTAGTAGAGGAAAACAACCAAGAATATGATTGGAACCATGCTTTAGATTTGTTAGAATCTGTTCGCCCTCCACGGATTCATCTGGCAGATATTGAGTTTAAAATAGGGTCACGTTGGATTCCTCAATCCGTTTATGGTAAATTTGCCTTTGAATGTTTTACCAATCGTGAATTTGAATTGTCTTCGCCAGATGTTGAACAAGTCATTGAAGTGAATCCTGTCGATGGCCAGGTTCATTTAAGGACATCATTTGCTTATCGCTATCCAAGTGCCAAAGATAGTAGTCTTGGAGTCAGTGGGTCACGTTATGATACAGGAAGAAAGGTTTTTGAGAATTTACTAAATTCAAACCAACCGACGATTACTATGACTGTTACGGAAGGAGAAAAGAAAAAGACCATCACAGATTTGGAAAAAACCTCTGTTCTAAGAGCAAAAGAGCAGCATTTACAAGAGCACTTTCAAGACTTTGTCTCACGGTATCCAGAAGTCCAACAAGTTATCGAAGAAAGTTATAATCGTCTTTATAATCGAACGGTTAGTCGAGAGTATGACGGTAGCCATCTAGTCATTGATGGCTTAGCACAAAACATCAGTCTTCGTCCTCACCAAGAGAATGCTATTCAAAGAATCGTAGAAGAAAAAAGAGCCTTATTAGCTCATGAGGTAGGTTCAGGAAAGACCTTGACAATGCTTGGTGCTGGGTTTAAATTAAAGGAGTTGGGGATGGTTCATAAGCCCTTGTATGTGGTGCCCTCTAGTTTGTCTGCTCAGTTTGGCCAAGAAATCATGAAATTTTTCCCGACTAAAAAAGTCTTTGTGACCACTAAGAAAGATTTTGTGAAGGCGAGAAGAAAACAATTTGTGTCCCGTATTATTACAGGAGATTACGATGCCATTGTCATTGGGGATTCTCAATTTGAAAAAATCCCTGTCAGTAAGGAAAGACAGATGAACTATATAGAGGATAAACTTAATGAACTACGAGAGATTAAAACACATTCTGAAAATAAGTATACCGTTAAAGAAGCAGAGCAATCAATAAGTGGTCTAGAGAAACAATTGGAAGAACTCCAACGCTTCAATCGTGATAGCTTTATTGATTTTGAAAATCTAGGAATTGATTTTCTCTTTGTGGATGAAGCACATCACTTTAAAAATATTCGTCCAATTACTGGACTTGGGAATGTAGCAGGGATTACCAATACAACGTCTAAGAAGAATGTGGATATGGAAATGAAGGTTCGACAGATTCAGGAAGAACATGATTTTAAAAATATTGTCTTTGCGACAGGAACACCTGTTTCCAATTCTATTAGTGAGTTATATACTATGATGAACTATATTCAACCAGATATCTTAAAACGTTATCAAGTTGATTATTTTGACTCTTGGGTAGGTGCTTTTGGAGAAATTCAAAACTCTATGGAATTAGCTCCTACAGGGGATAAGTACCAACCTAAGAAGCGATTTAAAAAATTTGTCAATCTTCCTGAGTTGATGAAAATCTATAAAGAAACAGCCGACATTCAAACACAAGATATGTTGGATTTACCTGTTCCAGAAGCTCATATTATCCCTATTGAGAGTGAGTTAACTGAAAACCAGAAACTCTATTTAGAAGAATTAGTTATGAGGTCAGATGCGGTTAAATGTGGAACAGTTGATCCAAGCCAGGATAACATGTTAAAAATTACGGGTGAGGCACGAAAACTAGCTATTGATATGCGTTTATTGGACTCTAGCTATAGTCTAGCAGACAATCATAAACTGCTTCAGGTAGTGGATAATGTTGAGAGAATTTATCGTGAGGGAATGGAAAATAAGGCTACTCAGATGATTTTTTCAGATATTGGCACACCTAAGAAAAAGGATAATGGCTTTGATGTCTATTCTGAAATAAAGGCTTTATTAGTTGATAGAGGAGTCCCTAGTAAAGAAATTGCCTTTGTACATGATGCCAATAGTGATGAAAAGAAGAATAGTTTGTCTCGAAAAGTCAATGCAGGAGAGGTGCGGATTCTCCTTGCTTCAACTGAAAAAGGAGGAACAGGTTTAAATGTTCAGAGCAAGATGAAAGCAGTTCATCACCTGGATGTACCGTGGAGACCAAGTGATATTCAGCAACGCAATGGACGGATTATCCGACAGGGAAATGAAAACAAGGAAGTGGATATTTACCACTATATTACCAAAGGTTCGTTTGATAATTATCTATGGGCAACTCAGGAGAACAAACTCCGTTATATTAAGCAGATTATGACTTCTAAGGAGCCGATTCGTGCTGCAGAAGATATTGATGAGCAGACCATGACAGCTTCTGATTTTAAGGCACTAGCAACAGGTAATCCTTATCTCAAATATAAGATGGAACTAGAGAATGATCTAACTCTATTAGAAAATCAAAGACGCGCCTTTCAGCGCAGCAAGGATCACTATCGTCATACAATCTCCTACTGTGAAGAAAATATGCCCATTCTTGAGAAACGATTAAGCAAGTATGAAGGCGACATTCAACAGTCTGAAATGTCGAAAGACCAGGCATTTTCTATGACGGTAGGTAAGCAAGCTTTTGATCAACGATCTGAAGCAGGGGAATCCCTACACCGTCTTATCCGTCATAATCAAGCTGACAGCAAAGAATTTCGAACCCTAGCAAGCTATCGAGGATTTGACATTAAAATGCTTAGTCTTCCAACAAATCAACCTCTTCCTGAAACCTTCTCTGTTAAGATTGTAGGAGAAAATCAGTATTCTGTCAGTTTAGATTTGTATTCTCCTTTGGGGACAATTCAAAGGCTTCAGCATACGATTGATCACATTAAAGAGGACCAAGTAAAAACACAGAACCTATTGGATGAATTAAAGGATAAATGGACTACTGCTAAAGTAGAAATTGAGAAAAATTTTCCAAAGGAAGAGGAGTATCAAACTAAAAAGGCCGAATACGATGTACTCGCGCCATTGATTGAAACAGAAACGGATTTAGATATTATTGATCAGGCCTTAAGACAATTCTACGAAAAAGGAAAAGAAAAGCAAGAACAACTTTCTTTTGAATTAGATTAAAAAATATATATAAATAGCGGACAAGAAAAGAAAAGCGCGGTAAAATAAAGATAGAAAGAAATGAGGTAACGATTATGATGGAAGATACCTATTATCAATTAGAAGAGGCCTTGGTACAGGGATTTCAAACACCTGAAGAATACAATGCCTACAAGGAATTAAAGGAACATTATGAGGAGGTGACAGGCGATTACAGCTTTTCTATACGAGAACTCACTAGCCAATTGGAAATCGCTCTTCAGAATCATCGAGATGTGGACTTTGAAGAACATGAGAAAGAGGAGTATTTGGACTTAGTTCAAAAATTAGAAGAGTTTGATTATTCTCTTGCCACCCATTATCGTCAGTTGATTGATTAGGAAGGAGAAAGTCATGAATGATTTACTCCTTATCCCAGTAATTTTTCTAGCAGTAGGAGGAATTCTCATTCTTTTATGGAGACTCTTTCTTATTGCAAGTGGACTTTTCCTTATTGGTTTTGTCAGTTTTCTTATTTTCGTAGAGGTCTATGGAATTTATTTGTTCTTTACTGAACCTAGTTTATATTTTGATGATATCAGACAACATGGTTTAACTAGTTATACGGCTGTGTACCTTTTCATCAATCTGATGTTGGTTCTAGGATTCAGTTGGCGCTTCATTAACTCCATAAATAAGAAAAAAATGTGAACTTTTTAGATTGTCAAAAGACTTTATTCAAAGGTAGGTTTGAATAGAGTTTTTTGTTGATGTGCTTATAATCCAGTCTCAATACTCTGTATTAGAAACAAAAAGAGATGAATTAAAATTAAAGTGTACAGAATGAGTCAAGTCCAGACTCCTGTGTAAAATGCTATACAATGTTTTTACCATTTCTACTTATCAAAATTGATGTATTTTCT
>NZ_JBJUSF010000022.1:0-39745 GCF_046098195.1 Streptococcus sp. ST14 | reverse complement strand
TACAATTTGAAATTTTCGATGGATACGAGAAGTATTGTGTTGTTTCCCATCCTCGGTTGTGACTGTTAAGCCGTTTAGCCCAGTATAGTCAATTTCTGTTTTCCAACCATTTCCAACATCCCGATATTTCAAGACTTTGGTAGAATCAAGAATGCGACCATACCCAGAATTTCCACTTGAAGAAGCGATATAGCTTGTAGTCAATTCTTTAGCGCCAGAAGCACTAGATTTTACGTTAGCATTTGGATTGGCAGCAGCAAGGCTCAGAGCTTGCAAGACTACTTCTTTTGTGTACCCTTCAGTTTTGGTCTTAGACTGAAGTTCATTGTATTTCTTCTGCCATTCTGCTTGTGCTTTCTTAGCCTGGTCATAAGATTGTTGGTTTTGTTTCCCAATTTGCTTCGCTTCATCGGCTGAAGAAACTTCTTGAGTTTTAGAGGTTAAGAGTACACCAGAGTTTTTCAAATCTGTTGATTTACGATCAGCATCTTGGTTGACTTGATCACTAGCATTCTTCTTCTCTGTATAGGCAGCCATGAGAGCTTTGTTAAGTTCCACCTTGCCTTTAGCTGTTACAATAGCCTGCTCATTTTGTTTCTTCAATGCTTCTACTTCTGCAACTGAAGAGACCGTACGTGTAACGATTTCAACGTCAACCTTTTCTTTCTTCAGCTGTTCAGATGCGCTTTCTACCGCTTTGTTTAGAGCAGTAGCTTGTTCAACAGTAGCATCATACTTAGCTTTTTCACCCAGGTAGGTTGAGACAGCTTGCTGGTTTTCTTCTAAGACTTTCTTAGCTGTTTTAGTAGCTTGCTTGTTTTTGTCAGCAGTTCCATCCGTGGCAGTCGAACCATCATTCGTCACTGTGACAGTTGTTGCCCCTTCATGCTTGGCTTTTTCATCAGCTACAAATTGATTGTTAGCGTGAATAGCTTCCTGTGCTTCATTGAAGGCTGTATTGTTTTCGACTTGTTTTACAGTCGTTTCTTCAAGTGCCTTGACCTGTTTGTCTTGATCTTGTTTAATCTCAGACTTAGACTGTTCTAGTTTTGGAGCAGTGGTATCCGTTCCTTTATCAACAATCTTAGTTTCAGAAACGTTCACCCCTGCTTCTTTTGCTTTTTCAGCAGCCTTTGTGACTGCTCCATTATCAATCACTACAGACTGGCTTCCTGTTGTTTTACCAGCTTGTGTAGCGTATGCGTTGTTGTCGTTTTTGCTTTCAGGCTGTACTGCTTCATCCGCAAATGCTGAACCTGCAGAGAAGACTATAAACCCAGCAATTGCAATACCTGATGCTAAACCTTTAGCCCATTTTTTCTTACGGAAATATCCGTGTCCTTTTGTTTTTTCTGTCATATTTCTTTCTCCTTCACTTAATTAAAATAATTTCTTCTTGTAGAAGTAGCCAACCGCTGTAAACAACATTCCACCAATTGCAGCTAGGAAACTTTTTTCTGTTCCTGTGTTTGGCAAAGTCACCATTTTACCATCTGCAGTTGAAACACTGATGGTCTTGTCTTCATTCGTAACACCTCCAAGCGCTTCAGGAGCAACTACAGAACCATCTTCAAGGACAAGATTCCCGTTTTGAGTGCTGACAATGGAATCACCTGTGCTGGTTTGAACAGGTGCTTTTGTCACATCATGAACCACCTGACCTGTTGAGCTTGAAGTGGTTCCAATTTGTGACTTCCCTTGCTGGTTCGCTTGATCAGTAGTTTTTGGCTTTTCATCCAGAACACCATCTAAGCTACCTGCGTTATCCTTATCTTGCGCCTTATCTGAAGGCGCTGGTTTATCAGCTGGCACTCCGTCAAGACTTCCTGCGTTGTCTTTGTCTTGTGGTTTATCTGATGGTGTCGGAACACCATAGAGACTACCTGCATTATCCTTGTCTTGCGCCTTATCTGAAGGTGCTGGTTTATCAGCTGGCACTCCGTCAAGGCTTCCTGCGTTATCCTTGTCTGAGGGAGCTGTTGGATCAACTGGAGTAACTGAAGGCTCTGTTGACTGATTTGCTGGAGCCTCTGTTTCTGTTGAAGCACTTGGCACTGTTGGCGTAACCACTTCCGTTGTTGGAGCAGAAGAATCAATTGGCGCAAGTTCGTCTGCCGATGCAAATCCGCCAGCTTGTAAAAGTACGAGTGTTGATAGCGCGAGTGTAGCTAATACTTGTTTCTTGTTCATTGTGATTTTTCCTTTTCTAATTTTTAAGATAATTTGATTCTTTTGGTTCTGTTTCTACAACAAATCCATATTTTGAAGAATCAGAAGCTTTTACATCAAAAGTTAATCTAACGCTAGATGATTTATCCCCTCTTTTGACAGACAGGATATAGGAAACCGTATATCTTTGAGTTTCTGAATCATAATTCAATTTCTCTAAAATAACGGACTGTAAAATTCCTTCTTTTGGTTTAGTAAATTTTGCATCACCTTCAGAAAGAAAATCTACTAGGTTTTCTTTTTTGCCCGAGTAATAAGAAGGTAAGAAATAACGGCTAAAGACATCAACTTCATTTTTCGTTGAAATGATAAGTTGAGTATTTTTTTGTTCCTGATATAAGAAATTTACTTTTTCTGACTGGTTTGACAGTTGAGCGAAAGCAAAAAATACGCAAATGATATTTATTACTGACAACACTCCCAAAACACCTAAGAATAGATAAAATTTCTTCAGAGAAACTGACTGGTTTTGAGATACGGGAGACACAACATCTGTTTGATCCCTTGCATTTGGAACAGCTGGTAGGCGATTGGGTTGTGAAACAGCCATCGTCTCACCTTCAGCTGGGAAAAGAGGAAGAGAAGAATCAGACAACCCCATACTTTGTTTATATACAGGATAAATCTGGTTTTCAAAATACTCCCTTTTTTCTTGATAGCTGTAATTTGCAAATTCAGATCGAGTAAGTATCGCTTGAATGAGGGGAAGCAAGAGGTTTTCATAGTCTTCAGTAATCAGAAATGGACTAGCGTAAACCTCTCCTTCTGTTACCACGTTTTTCCCTTCCAGATGGGCGATTGCCACTTTTTTCAGCTGAAACTGACCATACGCTTGTTTCAACTCTCTAAATAACAACTCGGCCTGTTGAAATGTTAGGTAGGATAAACTTTTTGAAATCGGTTGAGAAAAATCAGAAAGATGATTCAATCCCTCAATGATATCAAGTAATTCACTATCATCTTCTGGACCTCTTCCATCTTCCCAGGAGATTTCTAAAAATAGATCATCTGTAATCGTACAGCAACCTTTATTAAAGAGTGAAAAAGCCATAAATCACCACCCCTTAACTTTTCACGAAATCAAAAATCCATTCAATAATACTTGGTCCCGCTGAAACACCAATAATTGCAATTGCAATAGACACCCAATTTTTTTTCATTGAGGCTTTTAACTCCCGTCCACCAAACGCATAAATGAGCGAAGTGACAACGGCAGCTAGACCAAATAGCGCAACACTGACTAGCTGAACTTTTGTAATTCCTTGTCTTGCCAAGTTATCCGACTTAGCAAATGGATCGTCCGCATAGACTGTAGATCCTGTTAGGAATAGGGAAAGGCTCAATAAAAACATCTGTGATTTTGTTTTTACTTGCTGAAGTTGTCTTGTCAAATAGTTTTTCATAGAAATCCTCCTTCGTTTTTTTGACAACGTTAGTATAATAGATAATTGAAAAAAATTTTTTAAAGGGACAATCATTTTTTTAAGGTGAATTTTAAGAAAATAATGCTTCACCAAATGACGTTTTTTCAGCTTCGACATCGAATAATATTTTTCTTTTATCTTCACGATGGTGTTCATCTGGCGAATCACCTTCTACCCAAAGATGAAAATGATACTCTTGGTTGTGATCAGATAAGTTCAGAAACTCTTTAGAAATTAAAGGGAGAACCTTATGTTTAATCACTCTTTCCAGTGGTCGTGCACCATCTTTTATATTTGTTCCTACATCCAATAAATAAGTAACCAAACTTTCTTCATAAGAAAGAGTCAACCTTTGATTCTTCATTCTTTCTTCGATTTCTGATAGATGTTTGACAATAATTTCCTTATTCACTTCCTCGTCTAACATGTTGAAAATCAATTTATATTCAATTCGATTGAGAAATTCTGGTCTGAACCTAGTTTCTAACTCCAACGTCATGCTCTTTTCAAACTGAACTTTATCCCTGTCGGTTAGCTTTTTAAAATTCCCTTTTAATTCGTACTGCTTAATAATTTTTTGAGAACCAATATTCGTAGTAATAATAATAATCGTATTCTTAAAACTCACTTGCCTTCCAGTTGAATCAGTCAAACGTCCTGCATCAAGCACCTGCAAAAATAAATCTACAACTTCTGAGTGTGCTTTCTCCACTTCATCGATCAGGATAACGCTATAAGGTTTTTGTTTAACCTTCTCAGTCAATTGACCTTTCGTTCTAGTTTGACGATCGCCAATCAGCTTTGTAATATCTCCTTTTTGCTTATACTCAGACATATCAAAACGAATGATTGCCTCCTCATCATCAAACATCCCCTCTGCCAGTGCCAGGGCAAGCTCTGTTTTCCCAACTCCTGAAGTGCCTAGAAACATGAAGGAAGATAGGGGCTTTCTTTGATCCTGTAAACCAGCTTGTGCAACAGTTATAGCGTTCACAACAGCATCTACAGCCTCATCTTGGCCTTTAACACGTCGTGATAGCTTTTCTTTTAAACCATCTAGCCTTTCCTTGTCACCTTTCAAAATCGTCGTGACAGGAATACCTGTTTTATTTTTCAGCACCTCTGCAATTTCTTGCTTCCTGACATAGCCTAATCCATTTGTAGAACAAATTGTCGCTGCTTCATCTATTAAGTCAAAGGCTTTATCAGGTAAAAATTGATCAGGTATGTAGCGAACAGATAGAAGTACAGCTTGTTTTACAGCGTCGGAACTAATAGACACCTGGTGAAATTTTTCATAAATAGTTTTAGCTTGTTCAAGAATTTCAATCGCTTGAGTAGTTGTCGGTTCAGAAACCATAATTGGCTGCATCCTTCGCTCTAGCGCTCGGTCCGTTTCGATATATTCATGAAATTCATCTAAAGTAGTTGCGCCAATCAATTGAATCTCACCACGTGACAAAACTGGCTTAATAATATTTCCAGCATCCAGAGCCCCTTTATCTGAACCTCCAGCACCAACAATTGTATGAATTTCATCAATAAAGAGAAGGTTTTCTCCTTTGGTTTCTACCATCTCCTCAATAATTTTTTTAAACTTAACAATAAATCCTCCATCCTCATCTGACATTAAACTAGATAATTCCAAAGATCGCACTGTCAAGTTTTTTAATTTTGGAGATACCTGGTTTCGTAAAATGGCCAAAGCAAATCCTTCAACAATGGCTGTTTTACCAACTCCAGCTTCTCCCACTAAAATTGGATTGTTCTTGGTTCTCCTGAGAAGAGAGGTCTGAACAGCTTCTACTTCTTTATCACGTCCGTACACCTGATAATCTTCTGCTTTTTTTGAAACTTTTTCTGTCAAATTATCTGTATAACGATCTAAATAGGGTGTTTTTTTCTTTTCTTCAGTAGTCACACTTAATCACCTCTTTCTTTTACTTCTTTGATTTGAAGAGTGAGCTTATCTTTTATCGCATCCACAAATTCTCTTGGATTAATTTTCCCTTCTCCTATCTGAGATAGAAACATTTCCCAGCCTCCTGTTGTCCCTGGATCAGAAAACTCATTGTCATAGAGATAATTGATAAGTAGATAGGCTTTGTTGGTAGGCGTTAGTTGACCTGTTTTTTTATCTTTAACAACATAACCCTTACTTTGAATTTTTTTAATGATTTCTCCTCTAGTGGCTTGTGTTCCCAAGCCATATTTAGGAAATATTTGGCCAATCAATTGGCTTTCTGTTAATCTTTTGGGTGGTTTTGTTTCACCCTCTATAATCTGAACTTTCGTCTCAATTTTATCTCCCACTTGATAATCAGGAACTTCAACAGGACCTCGTACCTTTCGTGAACTCCATTCAGCCCATCCCAACTTATGAAGCGTTCTACCCTTTGTTTTAAAAACAAAACCATTATTTTCTACTTCAATTGTTTTGGTTGAATAATAACAATCATCCGCAAACATCAAGATTGCCTGCTTCACAACTGCTTCATAAATCAGTCGTTGGTCAGTTTTTAAATTTGAAAGGTTTGGAACTTTTTCAGTCGGAATCAAGGCTGAGTGGCTTGTACCAGATACTTTTTCATCATTAACATAATCTTCTCTAGGCTCCAAAAACGCTGGCTGAAAATGACAATTAATGGCCCTTTGATAGACAGATAGATTTTCTTTTAAATCATCAAATTCAAAGTGACTGATGTATTCTGAGTCTGGTCGTGGATAGGAGAGAAAACCTTTCAAATACAGTCCCTCTACAATACTCTCTGTTTTACTTGAGTCAAATTTCCAGGCGCTTGCTGCAAAACTTTGTAATGCAGACAAGGTAAATAGTTGTGGAGCGGATTTCTGATGTTTTTCTACCTCAACTGAAGAAACAACAGAGGTGGTTGATAATCCCCTTGAAGAGGCTAAAATAGCTTCACTATCTT
Source organism: Streptococcus sp. ST14 (assembly GCF_046098195.1). NCBI lineage: Bacteria > Bacillati > Bacillota > Bacilli > Lactobacillales > Streptococcaceae > Streptococcus > Streptococcus sp. ST14. Next base: position 33,159 of record NZ_JBJUSF010000022.1, on the reverse strand, counting down.
TAGTTTTATCTTTGGTCGTAAAGAACACCCCATTTTTCTTATCCTCCAGCTGAAGCTTCCAATATTTTTCTGGAGTAAAGTTGCGGATCTCTAAATCATTCTCACAAACTAGTCTGACCGCTGGTGTTTGAACTCGGCCAACCGATAGATGGCTACCTTTTGCTCGAGGGAGTTGTCCTCTTGCTTGAAGATCAATCGTTGCAAGAGGAGATAAGTTCATACCTACCAACCAATCACTTTGTGCACGTGCTTCAGCTTCTAAATAGTAATTATAGGTTTCTGAAGGTTCCTTCAATTCCTGAAAAGCTTTTTGAAGAGCTTTCTTGGTCAAGGAGCTTGCCCAAAGCCGTTTCCAAATTTTCTCCTTGCCTCCTGGTATGTGCGATAAAATAGAGTACGCAATCCGCTCCCCTTCTCTATCAGCATCCGTCCCAATAATCACTTGATCCGCTGCTACCACTTCATCATAGATTCTCTTAAATTTTTCTCTCGAATCTTTGTCCTCTTTCAGATGTTGCTTAAATGAAACATTTGTAAGAGGTAATTTATCAAGCGACCAATTGTCTGGTTCACTATATTCAAATAGGTGCCCTTCAGCAGCCACCACATGTACTTCAGCTGGAAAATAGGGTGAATGCCTAATGACATAGACACCTTTCTTTTTACTAAATTGTCCCAAAGCTGTAGCGTAAGCTTCTGCCTGTTTCTCTTTTTCAGCCAGAATAACTATAACCATATCATTCTCCTTCTACTTCATTTTCTGTCATTGTAAGCTATAATTAAAAAATCTTTTGTAAAGGGACATCAACAAAAAATAGAGTGAGTTGGTATCAAAAAACAGCACATAAAGTTATATAACTTTATACACAAAAAAGAGGCTCTTAAAGAGCGCTCTTTCTAGACTTTAAGCCCCTTCTTTGGGCTTTGGATAAAATTTTGATTTTGTACCACCTGTCTGTTTAACTGGTAAGGCTTTGTATGTTGTTCAACACTTTTTACAATTTTTGAAACTGTTCCATGAATACGTTTCATAGATTGCGCTAGTTGTTGATCATCAAGAGAGGTCAAATTATTAGTCCAAATTGCCATATAGCGAATGGCTTTCTCAGAGGTATCTAACCCAAAGTGCTTAGAAACGAGATAACTTGTCATCTCAGCTTCAAGTTCTCTACGATCTTTTGAGACATCTTCCTTATAGGAGTTAGCAAATTTAGGATTATGTAGACTAGCATGCGCCAACTCGTGAATGGTGGTTGCAACCACTTCTCCAGGAGTATTATCTGGATTCAAAAGTATCTTTTGTTCATCTGGATAAAAAGATCCTTTCGCACTTCTCAACTCTTTTGCATCGTCTTGATAGATTGTTACTCCAATATTCTTAGCATAGTCTGAAAGTCCTTCAAGCACCTCTTTTGTACGAATATGATCCATATTAAAGTTATAGTGACGATTTGGCATCGCTTTTGGATAAAATTCAGGCTTCAAGGTTGTTTGGGACAACTCAAATACTTTATACGTAGCGAATTTAGCTAAACCTGTGTTTGAATCTCTTTCCTGGAAGAAGCGAGATTTCAATTTTCCTTCTTTCTTTAAAGCCTTTTCTTCAGGTGTCGCTTCAGAAAGTCTTTTATATTTTGGATTACCTTTTCCATTTTTTACCTGGTTCCCATTTTCATCCAATACAGGAATCATTTCAACCATCATAGGTCTAAACAAGGTAATATGTGATTTTTCTCCAGTCTTAACCGAAAGATTGTTATGGACAACTTCTCTTGTTCGACCTGTCTTTTTATTGGTATAGGTATTTCTCGTTTCTAATACCTGATCTGAAGTAATCCCAAGAACTTCCCCCATCGATTGCCATTGATTATAGGTTGCGACTGCATTCGCTCCTGGCCACTGTTCCTGAATCAATGCTACATTTCTAGGTGAGAGCTCTGGAAACTTACTCATAAAATTCAGATACTCTTCTAACCGTTCTGGTGTTTCTGTGTACTCTCTCACTTTTTGAAAAGCAACCTCACTCAATTCATGAGGCGTTAAACTAGCATAATCAATACTACTTGAGTTTACTTTAGGAGTCTCCAAATTCGAAATAGGTTCCTCTTTCAGAATCTCCTCTACACGCTGAAGCAAATTATTTTTAGTTTCTTGCTTAGAAGATTGAAAAGTTACCGTTTCTCTTGTATCAAGAGTTTGACCTGTTTCTTCTGTTAATCGAGCTGATTCATTTGCTTCCTGGGAAATTTCCTTATTCACCTCTCTATTTTCCAGCTGAGAAAGAATTTCTTCATCCATCGATGCTAGTTCAGATTGACCGTTGAGTCGACGATATCCTAATCCTAGCATTTGTGAAATTGGTGTGGTCTCATCTCCAATATCATATCGAATTCCCTCTTTGATCACTTCACCACCTGGAGCATAGACATCAAACTTAATTTTGGTAGGAGGGATATAGCCTTCAGTATTGCCTGCTGTTACTTGTTTCATTCCTTCTTGATGAATTGGATAAAAGTCCTGATTGGCCTTATATAGCTCCCTAGCGAAATCTTGATAAGATATCAGCTCTGTCTCTTTAAATGGCAATATAGGGCCTTCTGGGCGTTCCTCAGACCATTGAAGGCGTACATGGTAGTTTTCCTTATAGATATGATCTTGTATCCATTCTTTATAAAAATCTGAATTTGTATCTAGGAGATGATCTTCACCAGCTGCAGCAACAATCTGATCAAATTTATCATTGTACTGTTTCGCATAGTCAAGATACTGATTCCATGCCTGATGAAATTCTTCTGGAGTTTTTGAGATGTCACTAGGCACGCCTAAATTATAGACAGTATCTAAGACTTGAGTAAACTTATTCGCATCAAGTAGGGAGTTATTCAGTGTATTCTCTGGAGCTGGTGGTTCAGGTTCTTCAGAAACCTCCTCATACTGCTTATTTTTTAAGATAGATAACATTTCCTCGCCACCATCTTTAACATATTCCTCATTAATCGATAGCTGTTCAATCTGGCCATCACGTTCACGGAATACGCCAAGAATAGGTGTTTTATCTACCGTCTCCAGTTCCTTGGTAAGTTTTGTCCGAGACTTAAAAACTGATATTGGAATATAGTTTTCTTCCTCTAACTCTTTGAATAACAAGATAATATCTTTATCATCAGACTTTATAAGACTATCAAAACGTCCATCATATCGCCTAAGATCAGTTAAATCATCAAAATAGAAAGATGTACTTTCTGTTGCTACTGAAAGATCTGATAAGACCTTTAGTTTGTCAAAAGCTGCATCATTATTAGCCAATAAAATATTATCAAAATGCCCATTTCCTTCTGCAAAATCATGTAAAGTTTTCTCGGGTGTCTGCCCCAATGCAATTGGTTTAATTCCTGTTAGGTGCATGAAGTGCTTTTCTTCAAAATGAACTTGTACAGTCTTATCAGGGGTAACATAATAAATCTTTGAGTTGGCCAACTCATCCAAATAATACTGTGCTGCATTTTGCAAAGCTAGTCGACGGATTGGACGATTCAATTTAGTTAATTCATCTAAAGAAATAGAGTGATAGTAGCCATCGTTACTTGACTGAAACTCTTCATTTATGGTAAAATAAAGTAAATGAGAGGATGTCGTAGGACGACTGGTAACAGAGCGTTCAAAGGTGCCAGCTTTTGGTACGGGTGTGGGACTGCCTTCAGCTTCGGGCTGTAAAGACCCCAGACTACCACTGGTCCTCTCGTTTTTTTGTTGCTCAAAAATCATATCTAGCTCTTGAGATTTCTCAGGGGCTTTTTCTTTTTCTTCTGAAGCTTCCATTATCTTAATAGGATGAGTCTCAAGACGTGATATCAAGTTATCCAATAATTCTCGATTTAAAACCACTTCTCCTTCTTGTTCTTCCAAATAGTGGAACAATGTGTTTGGTGTTGTCACAAAACCATGGGCGAAGTCTCTTGTTCCCGATTCAATCAATGGATACTCCAGCATTCGCTCAACCGATTGTGATAGATTATCAAGGGTCCTTTCACCAAAATAGACGCCGAAACTGTCACTTGAGAGGCTTTCTATCTGCTTGTTAGTATTGTAGGCTGCTATTGCAAGTTCACCAATAAATCGGGTTGAAATATCTACTCCCAAAGTTCTCTGATGAGGTTTCAATGCTTGATACAAGGAATCTTGCTCAGGAGTCCCTTTTTTCTTGTATAAATCAGTCGTTTGATCATCAAGAGAGGTCAAAAGTGAATGAATAGGAGACAACACTTCCATTCGTTTAGCGTTGAGGTATTTAGTAGGATGGCTATTTCCTAACTTCGCAAAGACATCATATAGATAGAAATCTGGGGCAAATTCAATTGATAATTCTCCAGATTGAATCCGATTATTTAAACTCTTTGTTAATGCTTCGTTTTCCTGTTTTACCTCTTCATAGCTCATCAATCTCACAGCATTCTCCTCTGTATTGACAATAGATTCTTGATTTTCTGGAGTTTGTTTTTCTTCAACCATCTCATCTATATTAGTCGGATCAATGACGACTGTTTTTTTATTTTCTATCGAAAACGTGAGATTGTCCCAATTTTTTCTAACCACCCTGCTTCGCCTTGATTTTTTTCAATAGGCTCTGGTTGTGGTGAGATTGTTTTTTCCTGATTCGAGGGCGTTAATCCTACATTTTCTTGCCCTTGTTTGGCAAGTAATTCATCCACCTTCAGTCTTTCCTCATCTGTTTTCGGATGATACTTAGTTTGTGAAGATAATTGAAACTCTCCTTCTTCAGTCAACTCCAGGGCAACTCTTCGTAACCCTTTTACAAAATACGTATTTGGTTGTTTTTGCCACTGATTCACTAAGCCCTCATCAATTAAGGCCTGTGCTGCTGGTTGAATGCTCGTTTTACCCATTTGTTCAGATATAGCCTCAAGTCTAGTCAACTCTTTTTGATAGCGTTTGAGAGTAGCTTTGGTAAAGAACGACTCCCCACGCTTAGCTTTTTCTAACTCTTCACGGATTCTAGGTATATTTTGAACACTCATCTCCAGACCACTTCCCTGACGATTCAACCCCATTTCTTTCAAATGTTGTTGGTGCTCCAGGCGCTCTACTCGCTCTTCCTGTTGCCTAATCTCATCCATCTTTGAGAAGACTTGATCTTCTATTTGTTCTTGCTTACGTTTAAAGCTAGCACCTCCTCGCTTATCATTCATGGGTTGCCCATTTGTTAGCGCTTGGTGGGAATAAGCCCTTGAAATAGCCTCGTCTTGTTCACCCCTTAGTCGTTCCAATTTTCGACGTGCCTGGGCAAGACGACTGTTGTCAGGCTTTTCTTCCTGTTGATTCTTTAGAACATCATTCCAGTCCGTTTTATCTTGTCCTGGTTTTAGTTCTGGTAGATCTGAATTGATAACAGCTCCTTTTGCCTCCAATTCTTGAATGAATGTTCTACCTGCTTTATCATTATCTAAAGCTAGAGTAATCAAATCCGCATTTTTCCCATCTTCGAAAAAGTGATGATCAATAGCTACTTGAAGTCCGTCCGCTAATTGTTCAGGTGTCCATCTTAGTGGTTTTCCTGAAATTTCTGCTTGAATTTGAGATAGATGACGGCCTATAGTTGATTCTTTCAAACCATTCATAGAAACTAATCTGACGTCCTGAAGACTATCTTTGTGCAATTCATAGTAGGACATTAAATCAATTGGACTCTCAGTGAAAATCAATCGTTTTGGACTGCCAATATCAACATGAATACCTGTCATAGGATCGGAGTTTTTCATAATCACTTTAGCATATCCATGTTTTGGCCACTTTTCCCAATTCTCCTGTATTCCCTGTAAAGAGGCTCCAACAACTTCACCTGAAGAAGAAAGGGACTTGAATACAATAACTGGCTCAATCGCATTTGTTGAATTTCCGCCATTACCCTCCGCAAAGTAGTCAAGTTTGGCATTAGCCTGAGCTAAAACACCCTGTTCCAAAAAATAATCAATCGTTTCATCGGATAACCCACGTTGATTTCGTAAGTAGTCTCGTCCAGCTGATAATGGCTGCTCGTATTTCTCAAGATAGTATTTAAAATCTTCTTGAGGCCTTTCAACCAGTTGAAACTCTTTAAAATTTCCATCATTTAAAAAATCTACAGATTGGTTAAAATCCACTTCCTTTATCGTTTCAACTAAAGAAATCGCATCTCCTCCTGTATTTCTGGAGAACCATTTCCATAAATTCTTATCAGGCGATATAACTAGGCTATCATGTTCTTTCCATCGATAGTCTCGTCCAGATCGAACCAGCTCCATCTGGAGCTCGTTTGCAACATCCAAAATATCTCTAGAACGTGCAAATTCAACACGTTCTCTACGACTTTTCCCACGTCTTGATTCTTGTTCTGTCATATAAAATCTCCTTAAAATCCTTCATACTGTGGTTTGTACGGCTCTTTCTCTTCTTGTAGAAATGTTTCTGGATCTAAGTGAACCAATTCCCCTACTGAAAAAGATTCAAATAGCTCAGAATTTTCCTTAAAATCTAGAACCATTTCTAAATCAGAATTTCTTCCTTGACCCTCAAAATGTACTTGCTTGTTATCGGCATTCATTGCCGTAATTAACCATTCGGCTGAAAAGTCAAAGTCTTCAACTGCAACATCTGGAAATAATAGCTTCATTTTTCTTCTCCTTTCTCTTTTTATCTTTCTATTCTATGCAATAACCAAGAAATTCCAGTTAAAGGGACAATAGATTTCCATTTTCAACAAAAAAAGCCATTGCTTTTACAATGACTCTTATATACTTTGTCCTTTTTCCTCAAGTTCTTGTCTCTCATCACTTCTCTCACGTTCCATGAGGGCTTTTTTATTTGCACGTTGGGCCCTTTGAAGAGAATTGGTCAAATTTCTCATGAAATCTGTATTGATGATTGCTTTACCTTGGGATTGTTGGACGTTTTTTCTTTGCAGGTTCTTCCTTTCTTGCATTTTATGTGAAACAGCTTGAGCTAACTGACTTTTCTGATCGCTTTCTTCCTCTGGCAATATTTTTTGATAGAGTGATTTGAGTTCAGAAAATCCTTTCGCATTCTCCTGTTTTAATTTTTGAATAATCGCTTGATCAGTCGTTTGTGAAATTTCCTTGTTTCGGCCGTAAATCTGATGTTTCAGCTGAAAAATTGAGATATGGGTCTGTAGCTCTTCTATATAGCTATCTTTCGTAACAGGATAGCCCTTTAGAATAGTCAGCACTCCTTCATCTTGAAGAGGTTGAACTGCCTCTAATTCCCTCTTCAGACGTTTAATAGGTGCTTGAATTGCTAACGAATCAGCCTTTTCTACTGAAAAGGAAACACTATCTTCAAACTGGTTAGCAAGAGATTGTTTTAGAGATTGGTCTGCTTCACCTAGTTTATAATTTGGAGTCAGTTGCAATTCAGTCAGCTGCAGTCTTTGAAGAATCTCCTTCTTTTTTAATTCAACAAATGGCTTATCCGTTTCAAGTGGTTGTATTTGATCAAAAAGAGTTTTACGAACTAATAAACTACTTTGTTTTTCCTCCAATAAACTCAATTTTAAAGCATAGCGAAATGTTCCTAGCTCCTGGCGCTCTTTTAATGATCGATCACTTTTCTTTTTAGCTGCTTCTACAAGATCTTTCAAATCAGCTGAAGAAAATAGCGACAAGTCCCTTAAACTAAGTTGCTTCTGTAGTAAGTCTTCTTTCATCTGACTTACATCATAAACTAATTCCGTAACAAATTCAGGTTTACCCAAACCTGTTCCGTGTTTATCATAAGCAGCATAGACTGGTTTTGTGATTTCAAGAGGTTTCGCCCCATCTTTTAGATCATAACCCAGTTTTTTCCAGGCATCTAGTGTTTTGATAACACTTGCATTGGGATCCTGGGCTAAAATTAATTTTTGATTCTTTACTGAGAAATTGGCCAAATTTTTTTCCAGCCGAACGTCAGCTATTTCAGGAGCATGCTCACGAAATAGGTGCAAGATTCTATTTGCTAATCGTTCTCTCAGCTCTTTTTCTCGATTCGCTATTAATTGCTGCAGATGATAGCCTGCAGCCTCCTGTTGTGTTTTCTCAACACGACCATCAAGTTTCCGAATCTTTTCGTAGGTTGATTTTTTTCCAGCCGAATAAGCTCCTCTATAGGTCTCTAGGAAGTCCTTCGTTTCTTTCAGAAATTCTTGATAGAGCTCCTTCCCATCATTTTCTAAATAGGAATCCAGATAGCGATCCAGGAAGAATTTACTGACTGCAAAATCTTTTGCATTTGAGCCATAGCGCCATTTTTTATCCATAGGCAAATGATTATAAGCCTGCTCCAAAAAATTTTTTTCAGCTGAAGAACGCACCATCTGATCTCTAAATACAGAATTGATCAACTCACTTCTGATATTGGCCAATATCTGTTCTCGTCGAACAATCATTCCTCTAGTCTGTTCATTCAACAGGCCATGAAAAACATCACTTTTAAAACGTTCAATGGTTTTCTGGGAAAAGTTACCTCTATATTCCATTCGTCCACGAGGCCTATAGAAAAATTTTTTTCTTGCAGACTCGACTTCTGATAAACCAAAATGCACATGAATATTATCCGTATTCAAGTGAATGTTAGCCCACCAAAATGATGAATCAGATAAGCCTTCTTTTTCAATCAATCTTGGCAATGCTTCACGTATGACCGACTTGATAGCTTGCTGATCGACTTTCCCAGTTTCGAGATCATATAATCCCTCCTTGGCCAAAAAATCATTATCAAAAGAGATAACACCCTGCCATAGAAGAGAGCCATTTTGATAAGCCTGTTCTAACTTACTTTTCAATTCAGTTACTTTGCTACGCTGCAAGTAATTGGCTTCTTCTGTAAAAATCGCTGTCATCTCTTCATTTTGGTTTTCAGTAGCATAAGAGCGATTCATGTAATCAATGTATTCCTGAAAATTTAGTTTCGTTTCTGGAACTTCAGCTTGAATTTTTTGTAGTTCATCTTCAGTTAGAGACTCGATATTTTGTCTGTGTGTTTCTAAATTTAATTCATTATCAACCTCAACAGCTTCGTCTCTATTAGTGTAGTCTACAAAGCCACTATTTGCTTCAGTGTATTGCAGCATGAAGGTAATACTTGGACTAGAAGATACGTTCATTATTTTCCTCTCTTTGAATTAAAATAATCCATTTTTCCTTAAAAGAGCGTAGTCTTTTAATAACGGTTGTAATTCTTCAGGTTCAACTTGAAAATCATTGATCCACCGTCCTGATTGAGAAATATGTAATTCCTTTTGTTCTTCAACAAATTGCATGGGGATCAATAAAATATTTGGTTTTTCTAACTCTGAACCACTTTCTCGTTCTAAAAAGCCGACAATAAAATCTTGATTTCCTTTTGTCCTCAATTGCCAGTGATGGGAGTTCCCATTTTTCCTTTTATATAATGAGCTATATTTTACATCAATCGTTAGACCATCTAGCCAAAAATCATATACTGGATTATTTTTCTTGAAATACTTATTCGCATCCGTTGCATCTGGAACATACTTTTGAAAAAGCTCCTCGGCCATTCCCCCGAGCTTAGCTGTCCTAGAACCATACTGAATTTTATCTTGAATTTTAAGGCAGCCACTCTTAATTAATTTCAAATGAGCTATATGAGTAGGCAACCCTGACTGTTTCACCGCTTCATGAAAATCTCCTGTTTCTAAATAGATCTCAACAACATCTACCATTTACTGTACCTCAATGAGAATGTTTGATTGTTTGACCACGTGCAATATCTTCTTGAATGACATCATTAATTCTTGCCATTAATTCATGCTGTGTAGGATCCAATCGTGAATGAATAGATTCCAATTCTTGAACATCAAAATCATCTTTCGTAATAGCATGAAAGTTGGTTAGTGTTAAATAGAGAATTTGATCAAGTTGACGATGAATTGCCTTGTTGTCATTTCCAGAATCAAAGGCATCCCCCAAATTTTTTTCCAGCTGAGTCAGTCGCTCATAGAAATTTTTTCCTTCTCCTAATTCAATAAAGAGTTTATAAAAAACTTCAATCAAAGTGACAAGCGTTGCTGAATTATTTCGATATTGTTTCTGCAAAGCAGACGATTCTTTCAAGTAGGATTTTATTTCCTTAAATTTTTCATGTGTTTCTTCGCTAAAATATAAGCTAAGTCTTGGATTCATTTTTCCCTCCTCAATTTTTCTGAGATGATCCTGTCAAATAATTGATTTTGTATCCTGGTTGAATATTAAAGATATATACATCAAATGAGATCTCATCATCTTCAATACTCTGCGCTTCCATACGAACTCCTCTAGCAACTAATTCCACATTTCTAAATATAGGAGTTACTCGATAGCGGACATGGTGGTTCGTATTTTTTAGGTAGTTAGCAATTTTATTTTCATAGTAGACCATTGATGATTGTTCATCTTCAAAATTTGCATTTAAAGCACGTGTACCTGTAAATAAATTTTTAGCATTCGCATTCTCTCCACTTAATTGAAAACCGATTAAGTGAGAACGATTATATAAATAATCTTCTTTCCCGTTGAAAATTATTTTTTTATTTTTCCATCCTGTGGGTGTGACAGACGAAATAGATTCTCTATCTTCAGTTGGCATCAAATCTTTTCCCAACATCGCTTCAGCAATTCCTACACGATTTAAAAAATCTAGATCAGAATATTTTTCCCAGCTGCCATTTTCTAAACTCAATTCGCTTTTTGTAAATTGTGATTTTTCATTGACGACAATCACCTGATTTTTTCCATCATACTCCTTCGATTTCAAATCATCATTTTTCAGAGTAGAATTCAAATTTGAGTCGGAATTTTTTTCTTCAGCTGAATCAGCTATGTTCAATTGAGTCGGGATATCATTTTGTGTCAAGCCAGATTTGATAGCATTAAAATTGTTAGGTTGCACGATAAAGATTGCAAGAAAAATGAGAATGATGAACAGAGATTTATTCTTCTTCATTTTTAAATACCACCTGACCGTCGTTCAGCTTCAAGTGCAGATACATCATCCATAAAATGTAACCAATTTGTAGTTAGATCATTTACAATATCTTGTTTAACATTTAAAGCTGAAAGAGAAATTTCATTCTTCAACATCAATTCTAAAATCTGACTTTGTTGTCCTTTGATATCAGATAATGTTTCCGCAAATTGGTTATTGTACAAATTCAATCCGTCATTCATTACGATATTTTGAACTTGCGATAACATAAACTCATTAAAGCTTGGATAGTTATATTTTTTGGAAATATCTCGAAGTTGTTCAAACATATCATCAGGTATATTTCTGATTTTGATTTCTTTAGTCATCACTTTCCACCTCTCCTTCATACTCTAACCAACGTGAAATATGATCGCCATAACGATTCATTTTTTCTTCAAATTCAGATAGTATCCTGGTCTGTTTTTTCATTTGTTCCAGAACATGGTCAGAAGCTAATTTCATATTTTCCAAATGAGCAACATACAAATCTTGAGCACGATTAAATTTTCCGTACTCAATTTTTTCACGACAGATTGAGAGCAGAAAATCATTAAATGACTTAGCTTTATTTTTTTCTGCGAGTGCTTTTAGATAATTAATTTCATCATCAGTAAGCCCTCTAATCTCAATTCGATTTTGTTTTATATTTGCCATTATTTCAAATTTTCCTTTCTAAAAAACAGCGCCCTTCTTTTTTCTTTTGTCGAAGCAAAAGCAAAAAGAAGCAAAAAAGAAAACTTCAACCTCGCAACATCACGAACCGTGTCGGTTCTATTTTTGCGGTTTTTCAACACACTAACACACACAGAGGGACTAAGGTCCTTTTTAGGTGTGTTGTGTTAGAAAAGAGCATAAGGGAAACTGTCCCCACGAAGCGTGTGGAGTTGATAGTATCAACGTTTCCGGTACCGGTAATTTTCTCGGTTTCACCTACTTACACACACATTCTATACTTACCTTTACACACTTTATAGGTGTTATACTTACACTGTTTTTCTTCTTTACATACTTTTACTTACACCATTTTTGACTTCATTCGGAAGTGCAAAACTCAAAAATTAAGACTGATTTTCAGCTGGAAAGTTTCCTTCTTCACGATTTTTCTTCGCTGCTAAACGTTGTTCTTTTTCATCTTCTTTGATGAGGTTTAATTCCATTTTTAACTCTTCAAGAATTGATTCATACGACTGATTTTTATTTTTCTTCAATTTAATTTGAACATAAATTTTACCAATTTGTTTTTGAAGATTCTCTTCCGCTTCTTTACGTTCCTTTTCTAAAAGGACAACTTTTTTCCTTGCTTCTTCTAGTTGATTATCAATTTTTGTTAAATCATTTTTGGCCATGATTACTTCTCCTTTTTCTAATTTCGTATTTCTTAATTCCTTAATTTATTTCCTGCAAAGCTGGCAATTTTTTCTTTTATAATTTGGAAGTTGCTCCACAAATCGCCATCTAATTTTTTCAAATCAATCACATAAACTTCATGATCATTGTTCTTGATAGTTAGTGTAAAAGAACGTTCATCAATTTTAATTTCCTGTAGAACGAGGTACATTGAAGAAAACATTTCTCCTTTATACCCTGGATTACTATGATAGGTTATTCCATATTCATCAATATCAAGCACAACCCACTTCTGTTTTCTAATCAAACCTTTTGTACTTGTGAAAACAGTACGATGCTTTCTAACTGGTTGATTTTCCTTTGGCGCTAATTTAAGTTGTTCTTTCATTTTTCTGCCTTTCTTTTTTTGATTGATTCTAGTATAAGAGATAACTGAAAAAAATTTTTTAAAGGGACAATCATAAAAAATAAATCCCCTTAATTCAAAAATTAAGGAGATTTTTGACTGCTACTTGTTCGTAAACACAAACTCGGCTTTCATAAAAAATGCACTCTTTTTACTTATAATTGATTATGAACGAAAGAAATTCGTTCATGATATTGGAAAACTTTTTAAAGTCTTCTGAAGTTATTTCTACAAATTTTAATAACCTTTGATAACCATCGGGCTGTAAAGTTATCAAAGCGATAACTATCATCCCTAATATTCCTAAACCAATAAAGGCTAAATTAAACAATTCAACATCTTCTTTATCCATTTTAAATCGCATTTTTACCACTCCTGCATTACAACATCATAATTCAATCCCCAAATCGTAGATAACTTTTATCCCAATTTATCAGTTTCTTTTACCATTTTAATTAAATTTTTTTACCTCACTTTAATTCATTTCTACAGTTTCAATAGGGTTTGAAAATTCAAATGTTCCATCTTTGACTGCCTGTTTTTTCTTGTCCAAAGATTCTAATTTAGCCTTCAACTTTTCAATGTTTTTATAAGCTGTTTCGATGGTTCTATTCTTCGTTTCAATGTTTGTATCCAGCGTAGCAATATTCTTTTGATTGGCTTCGAGATCATCACCCGTTAGATATTTTGCTTCTGCTTGAAGACTCGCTTTTCGTGAGTTATCATCTTCAATAGATTCCTTCAATTGAGAAATTGATGTCGTCAATTTTTGAGACTGTTCATTCTGGAAATTGATCTCTTTTTCGATTTCCTGAAGAGTAAATTCTTCTCTGGAGACAACTTCAATAGCTTTGATTTCAAGCTGAGGATTTTGAGGAGTTACAAAGAATTGTACAGTGTCCTCTTCTCCAGATTTCTTCTGAGAAACCTTTTTAGAATCACTGGATGGCGATGAAATATTCACATCAATTGAGCTAGAAGAGACTGTCTGATTCGTCACATCGATCGCAAATGCTCCAAAATTTTTCGGAACTCCTTTAATAATAACTGATACTTTATTATCAATGATTGGCACAACATCCATCTCTATTTTTGAGTCTTTATGTTGCGCATAGAGTTTCCATTTTAATCGTTTGGCATCGATGCCCCGATCTATCGAAGTCGTAGCATCTTTCGTCTCAAATTGTAAAACAATAATTCCAGTATCTGGTGAATATTCCTGGCTGACCAGTTTCATCTCACCACTGCCATTCGCAAAAATTTGCTTTGTTTTGAGTTGTTCTGAGGTATATGTTTGTCTTTGTGGTGAGAAAATCGCTCCCATCAAAAGACTCAACCAGGTCACAAACAACATTGAGAAAATGACTAGTTTTCTCTTAATAATATTCTCTTGAAACCAAACTTTAGTCTTAATAAATGGCTTCAAAATTGGGCTAGATTTTATCTTTTCAATCCAGCGCTTAAATATTTCAATTAAAGTAAACATTTTATTTCTCCTTCCTGATTTTTTCATAATACTGATTTGTTAAAGAGTTTATATCTGTCTTTTTTTCAGTAGCCCACATTCCATACAAAGATAAGGGAAAAACTATAATAGCTACACAAATAGTTACAAATATATCTCTCATAAACTCGACATTTCCCAAATAAACCGATTCAAAGACTGTCATAAAAGAAACGTCTTTCAATCCAACTAATTGAAAAAAATTTGAATTCATATGAACTAAATTTACTGTTACATATGCAATAAAGCCTAAAAAGAGATTGATTGGCACTAAAGCTAGCAAAATATAAAAAGATATGTCTCTTAAAATTGCAAAAACTCGATACTTCGCATTTGTTACAAACAACATATAAAAAGTTGATACATAATCAAAACTTTTTTGTTTCCTCGATAATGTATAATTTTTTATACCTCTCAAATGTTTGTTAGCTCTTTTCTGCTTCAAACTAGATGATTTAGTTCTTCTCATGCTTCTTATATCCTTTCCAAATAAATGAAACCTTACTTTTCGGCCAAACACTTTTTAGTAGCATTAAGAACGCCAATGGCAGCCTTTTCGTTTTGATTTCATTTCCAAAGTTATCACATATAGTTATCCTGAAGAGTGGTACAAACCAGATCGCTATCAAGACAGTTCCAACCACGCCATGCGCAATAGCATTTAAAATTTGATACATACTACCTCCTTAAACACAGCCTAACTTTTCAGGTGCCAAATCCAATGTTATCCAAAGAGCTTCATCATACGAAATATGTGTCAGTTGTCCTCCCTCATCATTAAAACGATGTAGGGTTAACGTTCCATCTGATAATTTTCCTAAAACAACCATTCCTTCATTTGTCCTAGTACGCCACAGTTCCCAATCATTTTGAAAAGCTGTCTCGGCCCATTTACTTAGCTTTACCCTTTTAGTCATTTATGGCCTCCTGGATTCCTTTCTCATCTGCTACAATCTTTTCCTCTGAATCTCTTGAAGCATATAGATATTTCTTTATTTTTCCCTTACGAATCTTGATGATAGTTGCAGCTTTTTCAACCTGGTATTTTTCTACCAGCTTTTGACCTTCTTCTGTCTGAGTATCAATGTAAAATGTTGGATAGGAACCTTTATTGGCTGCATCTACAACTACACTTTTTCCAACCTGACAGTAAGGACAATCTTTTTTATAAAATACTAGGTTTACATTTTGATCAAGTACAGTATTCTGGTATTCCTTCTGAGTAAGGTGAGGATCGTAATCTAAGATAAAATGATCTTTATACACCCTATACCCTCCTAGAACTGCGAGACTCACAACTAAAATGACAAGAATAGCCCCTAGAGCTAACTTAACATGCGTAAAAAGCTCTTTCATCCTATCTCCTCCTCATCCATAAAATCAAATATGGAACCTTGAACATAATCAATCTTGGCCAATTCTTTTATTTCTGATTTCAAGTTAGTGAACGTTGTCATCACTTCTTGAAAGAGTAAAGGATCAAATTCCTCAGAATCCAATACACGGACAATTGGCAACATTGGATAATGATCTCTCAACTCCTCCTGCAGGTAATCTGAAATCATTTTATCATTCGAGAAAACACTATCTACTCTAATAATCGCTGGAATGCTAGAAATACTCTCCTCGTTTTGATAAAAAGTTAAAGCTACATCTCCTGCAGAAACAGACTCAAATTTTAAGTTATCCGATGAAAGTTTAAAATAATAAGCCAATGGTTCCTGACCAACACCTGTTAGGTAATAGCCTCGAATAATTTTGAATAACTCTGACATCGACCTTTCCCCTTCCTAACAAACTTTTAAAAGCCTAAACGGAGCTTGATACACATCAGGATAGTGAATCAGTCTCTTTTTTCTTTGTTCAGGAAGTGGTTTACGGTAATGCTTTTGAAGATACTGAAAAGCTAGTCCCAAGGTATCAAAAACTAAAACTTTATTCTCCCCATTACAAATATAGTCACCTAATTGAAAACTGAAAATTACATACTTCATTCTTCTTCTCACTTTCTATTTTCGCCAACCATTGCCAGCTGATCTGTCTCTAATTCAAAATCATATCCGTTTTCTAAACGAACTCGTTGACGAATCCCTATAAGTGAGAAAACCAATAAAGATCCTCCAACAAATATAAGACTAAATAGTCCAGCTAAAATCAAAATCATATCATTCCTCCATAGATTATTTTATATACATTTATATCTTGGTAGTAATCGTAGATATAAATGTAAGGCAGTCTGCGGGTTTTTAAAATTATCCAATATCAAGCTCAAATAGAGATAGTTGTTGTGTTTGTTTAAAGCCATCTTTAACCCTTTCTATCACTCTCTGAGTGAACTCTATACTTTCTTCAAAGAAAGCAGCAATATTGGCCATATAAGCCTCCTGACGTTCTTTCTTCACCTTGATAAGGGAAAGCAAGATTGCTTTGATAGAGGCTAATCTGATGCCTCCTCCACGGCCGTGTTTGACTGTGAAGAAGATCTTTTGTTCTGTTTTGAGAGCCTTCAATACTTTATCCAATGAACGCTCAGGAATGTTCAACTTCTCTCGTATCTCTTTTTTCGTCGTCTGGATAAATGGATCCTCAGATTGATAGAAACCTTCTAAATAGGCCATTACGTCTGTTTTCCATTCATAGAGATGACTATTCTTCCTGTCAGTACGTTTCTTCTTAAACTTGTACCAACGTTGCTTCACAAAGAGATCTGAAGCCTTGAGTTCCTGATTGACCCATGCTTTACATAAAGTCATCACATAGTCACGACTAGCAGCTTCATATTTTCCTGAGTAGGCGCTTGTTATAATCTTATGATATTCAGCTGAAGAGAGTGGTTCGTCTAGATTCGCATTAAAACTAGAAAGAACCTCCTCACACTCTTCCTGATCGATTCCTGAAGAGAAGTTGGCTAAAGCTAGCGTGAAAAGAACGTTGTTTCTTCCCATCAAGGCTTTTCCACCCTTGATATTTCCCTCTCTCATCAACAATTGATACCAGGGTTCATCAATCTGTTTTACCCCTTCAGAACCTGAAATAACCGTCAAATTTGGCTTTTTACTTGGGAAGGGAAGGTCTGATTGCTTCATTGACCAATCTAACCACTCCTGAAATGAATAGGTATAATCAGCATCAAAGAATTCAACGTTATCAGTTCGAGGAATACGAGCAATCCCAAAATGGTTACAAGTCAAATCTACTGGTAAAGTTTGAGCAAAGTAATTTCTCAAATTTTGAGAGATAGCTTTAGCCACCTTTACCACTCGAAATTGGGAATGAACTGTAACATAAGCTGATTCTGAGAGGACAAAATAGGCTTGAAATCCCTTATCAGATTTTAGAATCAACGTCGGCATAAAACCTAACTCCAGGGAAGCAGTTAAAATATCTCCTGTCGTCATTTCTTCAGCTGAAGAGGTAATATCAAAGTCAATGTAGAAGGTGTTAATCTGTCTAAGATTATCTTCAGAGTGGCCACGTGTAATCCGTCGTCCAGCATCGCTATAGCTTCCATAGCAATACACATTAGGGGTCCAGTGTGTAAACTGATCCTGATTCTCAAGCAATGATTCGACAGAGGTTAAAACAACACCACGTGCCTTCACCATATTCGCTTTTGAACGATAAGCAAATACAGACCCTCGTCTTCCTTCTTCAGCTGAAGAGATGAGCTGTAAATGGCTATTCTTAAATTTTTGTGTTCTTAATCCGTCTTTTGTGATGATGGATAAGCATTTTAATAAATCAATCTTTTCCATGATTTTTAGGTCTCTCATATTCCTTCACTAGTTATAGTTTGAAGTCAAATACACTTATAAAATATTTTTCCAAAAGCTCTAATCTATTTAAACAGTGATAGTGGAGATGGCCATACTCTAAATAGAAAATCAGTCACCTCAGAAAATAAATCAAGAATTTTTTGGAAAATTTCAAATATAAAATCTAGTAATCTCAAAAGTAGTTCAGCTTTGAAAATATATAGCAGAGCAACTACCAGTATCATTGCTAACAAGATCATTAAACTATACTTTAAAAAATTTACGGATTCTTTTTTACTGTCTGGTAAATTTGCAACCCTTTTTTCTTTCTTATTCTGTAATTCTTTACCAAAAAAATTCATAATATTACCTTACTAGTATCCAAAAAGATAAAGCCATCCATCCCAACACTGAGATAATGAGTAAACCGACTATTTCAATGAGAAAGATAAAAAACAATCCCAATAACATGAACTGCATTATTTTATTCTCAATTAATCCAGAACTTATTGACGACATTAAAATCCAGTTGGCGAGATATATTAGAAACCGAGAACAAGATATAGGAATAGCGATAAGCGAGATAAAGCAAAGAACTATATTACCCAGCACTTTCCGCAAACTCTTAGAATAAAGAATGTTTTCCCTTATGGATTTCAATCTATCCTTTGCTATGAAAAAATAATAATACAATACTGTCATACTATACCTCCTATCTTAACTCAGTGGTAGAAACTATCTACCGTAGTGAAGTTCCCCTTCACTGTCCTCGTATTCGAGCCAGTGGTCCATAACATCCGGACCTTCTTGTAACTCACGTCCAGTAGGAGAACACCACTCCTCGTTTCCATTAGATGTTACAAACACCTTTTGAAAAACACCATTTCGGTCAACGTCCACAAAGCGTGGATATGTAACAGTTTTTGTCATTTTATTTCCTCCTATGTTCATCCTCATTTATTCAACAATTCTTCTGATAACAACCTGGTCTCTTTTGCGTGTTCAAAACCAGCAATATACGCCTCATAATCAACTTCAATTTCGATTTTTAGGCTTCTACTCTCTAATTTCCCCATACGTAGTCGTTGT
This sequence comes from Streptococcus sp. ST14, assembly GCF_046098195.1. Classification (NCBI taxonomy): domain Bacteria; kingdom Bacillati; phylum Bacillota; class Bacilli; order Lactobacillales; family Streptococcaceae; genus Streptococcus; species Streptococcus sp. ST14. Next base: position 14,042 of record NZ_JBJUSF010000022.1, on the reverse strand, counting down.
TCTTCCAAAACTTCTGCTGGGATTTTTACCATCAAACCAAATTCTTCTGATGATTGAGCCTGGTCCTGAAAACGTTGATCTATTCCGTTTAAAAAACCTAGTAAGTACGATTTCTTATAGTCTTTCCATCTTGCTCTTGATACTGTAGGAAAAAGTCGTTTCAGCCGATATTTAAGGTATAAAAGCGCACCTTCATAAACCTTACTACAAAATTCAGCGTCAGATTGATATCCAAAGAAAACTATCTGTGTGATGCCGTCTTCAATAAGTCGCCTTCTTATCGTTTTACATCTAAAATTTTCACCTAAAATACCTGCCAACTTTTCTTGCCACCATGGAAGTCTGTATTCCCATGTTCCTATTGTTTCACCAATATCTTTTTGAGTTTTACTATTCGTTAAATCATTCATAGAAAGATTATGCTTCACCATAAGTCTTTGAGCCATCAGAAGAGCAGTCTGCCCTTCTTCATCGTTTGGTGCATCGTAAGCTAACTCTAAAAGATTTTGTATCTTCTCAATAATTTTATTATCCATATCAATCCACATGTTTATACTTTCTAGGCAAAGAACTAGCGTAATGTTTTGAATCATTGACCTTTGCATTATAAAAAATCATATTATTCCCAATAATTTCTTGCCATTTAGGAATCTCCTCACGATAAATGCGATTAAGTCCATAAAAGTTCCTTACAATAAATCTAACAGCTCCAATATGATCTCCTAAACCAACCACACACAACACATCATGTTCCATATCATATACCCAATGACTTTTTGAATTTGTCAGTATTTCCCAAGCAAATTCCCAATCTCTCTCAAGCCAATCATGCCCTGGTCTGTAATAAACTTTTGTCTGACAAGATTCATCATTAAATCCATAAAAACAGTGGCTACACAGCGTTCTGTTTTTATCTACCCACCAACAAGGACCATACTTTTCATTGATGCAAGGTGTAACCCAGTCGCAAGAACATCGTCTACAAATACCCGTTTCCATTTTCTATCCCTCATTTATTCTCATACTTTTAGGTAGCTTTTTACTCGGTAAACAGTAACCTTCGGATAAGTCCCTTTTGCTATAAAATTCAGGACTATTTGTCATGATGTGATCACTTCTTTTCCATCCTCGACGAAGTTGTTTGTAAGATAAAGAAACACGCTTCTCAATCTCTTTAAAACTAAATCCCAATTTCAAATAGGTTGTTACAATAGTTGTAGCATGTTCTTTGGACTCTTCGCTTCTTGTTCTTCGCTGAAAGTTTATCTGCTTATCTTCTTCATTTAATGCTATCTGATAGGCAATAAACAACTTCCGCATTTCCATAATTTTATGTTGCCAGGCCAAGCTGTAAGGTTGTCCTGAATATCGATTCACTAGATCCTTTACGGGTTGTTTAAATTTCAGCTGAAGAGGATCAAATTCTCCAAGGTCAGAAAAAGGATCAATGAAACCTAATGGTTCGCTTTGAATTAATTCATTGTATAGCGCTTCTCTGTCCATCCTAATTTATCTCCTTCTATCAAATGCACGTCATTGAGTCAAATAAGCTTAATTGGATGGTTGTAGGCGCTTGTTCGCTGTTTCCATTCTTATCATGATCGATAACGTCAAAGATTTCTAACGTGTCTAAATTCATTACAATCTCTAATCCTATCATCATTGAACTCCTTTCAAATAGAATTTTAAGCGAACAAAAAAGAGAACAGATTTCTCTGTTCTCCTAAAAATATTGAATTATTTGATTTTCTAAAAACTCTTACCACTTACCTTTTATTATATGGTGGAAGACTTTGCAGGTAACATTGCCATTGCTAAATTAGGGGACCATTTACCAAAAACTATCGGCAATGACTTGGTGCATCTGACACTGACAGATGGCAATTATCAGAAAAAAGTTGGTTACGAGGATAATCTTGACATGGTAGCAACTGATACCGGATTGGTTACCAACCAAGCTCAGCTAGCCGTCAGCCACCGCAATCGTCCTCACAGTCAATTGGTGACACTAAATCAAGACTTCTTTATTTCACCAAATGACGATGGTAATAAAGACTTTGTAGCTTTCAAAGGATTGCCAAACAAGACCTATAATAACTTACAGGTCACGGTTTTTGCTGCAGAAAATCAACAACGTTTAACGCCTATTTGGTTCAGTCAACCAGGTGCGGACCTATCAGATATTGAAAGTACTGCTTGGCGTGGGATCACTGCTGGAGGTGAGAAAGTTCTATCTGGCAGTTACCAATACGTTATCACCTATCAAGATGCCAATAATCACGCGCAGGAGAAGGTCTTCAAAGTATCAGTGAATCATAACAAACCAATCCTGACGCAAGGGAGTTTCCGTAAGGATGATGACGTTGAGTTCTTCACTCCAGGGCAGCCACAGGCGATTAGTAGCTCAGGGATTGCTCGTGTCGAGGTGTTCTATCTCACTAAGAAAAATGGTCGACTATTTGATGTCGTCGAGTCCCAACATTCTGTTTCCGTTACTGATAACAAGGTTCTGATTCCTCAAAATGAAGACGGCTCTTACACCATTCCAACAGTAGAGGGCGTGTCTCCAGGAGATTATTATTACCTTGTGGAAGATAAGGCTGGTAATGTTGCCTTTACGACATTACCCAACCTAAGAGCGGTGGGTCAAGAAAGAGGAGTCTTAAGTTTGGCGCTAGATGTGAATGTTCTAGAAGGAAAACACCCAATTAGCTTTACCTATCTTGTCCGCGATGCAACTGGTAAACCGATTGAGACTTTGGATTATTTCAACCACTCATCTAACAGCCTGATATTACCATTTGGACAATATACAGTTGAACTGTTAACTTATGACACTAATCTTGTTGAGCTGCAATCTGACAAGGTAGTTAGCTTTACCTTAACGGAACATAACCCTTTCCAACACATTGCCTTTGCGATGGCAAAAATGGATTCTTCTCAAGTGACGGTTCATTTTGATCGCTTGTTACCAGAAGGCAGTCAGGTTAGTCTTAAAACGCTTCAAGGCCACTTGATTCCTCTCAACCAATCTCTATATGTTCCAAAGGCTTATGGAAAAACAGTTAGAGATGGCAGTTATCAACTTGTGGTAACCCTGCCAAAAGGCTATCGTATTGAGGGAGAGACAAGGGTGCAGGCTAAACAAAATGAAGTTCATGAGTTAGCCTTACGCCTAGTGAAGGATGCAAGTGAGCAGTTGCTTGTCTCAGATAATCATCAACAGGGACTTACCTCAGTTGAGACGAACACAGAGAGTTCTGCGGTACCGACGGTGGTAAGCTCTTCACAAAATCAGAAAAAGTCAGAAGCGGCAGTTCAATTACCAACAACAGGTGATAAGGCACTGGTGAAATGGAGTATACTTGGCTTCTTACTGATTAGCTTAGCCGCTCTATTTAGCCGTAAAAAAATGGATTAACATTTCTGAAGGTTTAAAACTAAAAAAACTAGTACTTTTGTTTAAATTGAAGGCAAGTATCTAACAGACGAAGAAAAGTTGAAGAGGGAGTGGTAAAAGGCCATTCCCTCTTTGATTTTTAAGGTTTCTTAACATTTTTTAAGGTGAAATATGATAAAATACAATAAAGAAAAGCTTTGAGATTAAGAGTTTCATTTGGTTAGGAGATTATTATGATGAAAAAAAGGCTATCGCTGATATTATTTGGGCTAGACTTCCTCTTGCTAGCAGCATGTTACTGGATTTACTTGCCAGCTTTAAATATATGGAGTTTAGCTTTCTGGTCTTTTGTGATTTTTGGTCTGATTCTATTATTAATCACTTTGGTTATCCTATCAGCCTTTGACATGACAACGACGGTAACCCGTTCCTTTAAACAAGGGCTTGGTCGTAAAGATGTCACGGGCAGTTTTTCCAAGCATTCCTTAACGGGTTTGGTGAAGTGGCTGACCTTAGTCATTGTAACGCTTGTAGGGATTCTCTTATTGATTACAGTGGTTAACACAAAACTCTTTCGTGCCAAGTCTTATGCCCAGGTTATTGAGGTTAAAAATGCCGACTTCAACAAGGATTTTCCAGAAACGGATTTATCAGCGCTAGCTTTATTGGACCGTGATTCTGCCGAAAAAATTGGCGATACTTATTTAGGAACCATTGATAAAGTTTCTCAGTTTGGTATTTCAGACGAATACCGTCAGATCACTATCGGTAAGCGCCCTTACCGCGTCTCACCTCTGGAATACAAGTCTTTTTGGAAATGGGTGACCAACCGTCAAGAGGGAATTGATTACTATGTCAAGGTTAATCAGACTACAGGTAAAGCAGAGCTAGTCAAATTAAACAAGGCCATGAAGTATTCTCATTCAGAATATCTCTTGCGTGACACCATGAGGCATTTGCGTTTCCAATACCCAATGACCATTTTTGCTGATCCATCTTTTGAGGTAGACGATAACGGCAATCCTTATTATGTCGCAACAACTTATGCACCAAAATTTGGCTTATCCTCACAAGACCCAACAGGAGTCATCTTATTGGATGCTGTTAGTGGGAAATCTAAATACTATAACTTGAAATCAGTACCTGGATGGGTAGACCGTGTTTACTCTTCTGAGAATGTGTTGGAAAGGGTTAATGACCATTACACCTATCAAAATGGCTACTGGAATACCGTCTTTAGTCAAACAGGCGTCAAACAAACGACTGATAGTTACAATTACATCACCATTGGTTCTGACATTTACCTCTACACAGGTATTACATCAGCAACGGCCGATTCGTCAAATCTTGGCTTTATCTTGGTTAATATGCGGACAAGAGAAATTACCAATTACAAGTTGGCTTCGGCCACTGAACGTTCTGCCATGAAATCTGCAGAAGGAGAAGTGCAAGAGAAAAACTATTCGGCAACTGCACCGACGCTTGTTAAACTGAATGACAAAGCCTATTATTTGATTTCATTAAAAGACGCAGCAGGTCTCGTTAAGTCCTATGCCCTTGTAGATGCTGAAGATTACCAGCAAGTTACCGTTAATAATAACATTCAGACCCTCATCGCTCAGTTTACGGATCGTGATACCAGCTCCTTGTCCTCAGCCACTGTTTCTCATAAAAAAGCTAAGATGGTTTCGGGACAGGTTGAACAATTAGCCAGCCAAATCATTTCAGGAACAACCGTTTATTACCTTGCTTCTGATGGCAATGTGTATAAAGTCAAAGCAAGTAGTGAGACGACAGATCTTTTGCCCTTCTTAAAAGTTGGCGATCACTTCGAAGCAGAATTGATAGATGATCATTTTCTTAAAGGATTTACCATAGTGGAACCAAATGACCAGCAATAATAGGAGAGACAATCAAAAAAGCAAGTGACAAACTTGCTTTTTTGATGTCAGAATAGGGAAGTAAAGCTGCTGAGGAAGTAGCTGAGAGGATTGATTTAACAGGCTTTATGTGCTATACTAAGCCTATCATTTGGAGGGTCATCACCTTTGTTAAGAACTGACTACTAGTGATGTGCTTACCGAGAAAGGTAGTAAACTCTCCTTAAAGCGAGCAAAATACTGTTCTTCAGTATTTTTTCTTTTGCAATGTGAGGTTAGAAAAGGGGATTAAAAGGGTAATTATGTCGAGAAAGAAACGAAAAAAATATCAAGTTTATGAGGGGTTGCGATGTGCCATGATGCTCTGTTTTATCAGTGGCTATGTCAATGCCTTCACCTATATGACCCAAGGCAAACGCTTTGCCGGTGTGCAAACAGGGAATCTGTTATCTTTTGCTATCCGTTTGTCAGAAAAGCAACTGGAAGAGGCACTACAATTTTTACTTCCCATGCTCGTTTTTATGCTTGGACAGTCTTTTACCTACTTCATGCACCGCTGGGCAAAGCAAAAAGGACTGCACTGGTACTTATTATCAAGCTTTATCTTAACAGGGATTGCTTTTGGAACAGCCTTATTCACGCCTTTTCTCCCTTCCAATTTTACGGTGGCAGCCTTGGCTTTTTTTGCCTCTATTCAAGTGGACACCTTTAAGACCTTACGAGGGGCTAGCTATGCTAATGTCATGATGACAGGAAACATCAAAAATGCCGCCTATTTATTAACCAAGGGACTTTATGAAAAGAATCAAGAAATTACCCATATTGGCCGCAACACCTTGATTGTGATTTTAGCCTTTGCCTGCGGAGTGGTTTGCTCCACCATCTTGTCCTTAACTTATGAAGAATATGCTCTCACACCTATCTTGATTCCGCTGCTGTATGTCAATTATTTATTGGCTCAGGAATTCTACCATATTCAAACGAAAATCAAACCCATTAAAAGAGCTTAAGCCGAAGTCACATCAATTGATTTAAAGCCTCTATCTTTGAAGAGATAACAGTTTTTCCTTAGAAAGGTAGGTTTTGCTCATCTCTAAAATATGGTATAATAAACCATTAATGGCTGTTTGTTTTCAGCTAACCTTTTCTTAACAGGAGACTGATAAAGAAGGTTTCATTTGCCTTGATAAACGGTGTTTCAACAGAAAACCACGAGGTCTGATACGATATATCTCAATCCTACTTTCATTTGAGTATGATTTTGAAAGGAAACTATGATGAAAAAACCATTTTACATTACGACACCCATCTACTACCCATCTGGTAAACTACACATCGGTTCTGCCTATACCACCATTGCCTGTGATGTTTTGGCACGCTACAAGCGCCTGATGGGACATGAAGTCTTCTATCTCACAGGACTTGATGAACATGGGCAAAAGATTCAAACCAAGGCAGCAGAAGCAGGTATTAGCCCTCAAACTTATGTTGATAACATGGCAAAGGATGTCAAAGACCTTTGGCAATTGCTAGATATTTCTTATGATAAATTTATCCGGACAACTGACGATTACCACGAAGAAGTCGTTGCTGCTGTTTTTGAAAAATTACTGGCGCAAGATGACATTTACCTTGGTGAATACTCTGGTTGGTATTCTGTCTCTGATGAAGAATTCTTCACTGAAAGCCAACTAGAAGAAGTTTTTAGAGATGAAGACGGTAAGGTTATTGGAGGGATTGCTCCTTCTGGTCACCAAGTAGAGTGGGTATCAGAAGAATCTTACTTCCTACGCCTTAGCAAGTACGCTGACCGCCTCGTAGCCTTCTTTAAAGAGCAACCTGACTTTATCCAACCAGATGGTCGTATGAATGAAATGTTGAAAAACTTTATTGAGCCAGGTCTAGAAGATTTAGCAGTCAGTCGCACTACCTTCACTTGGGGTGTACCTGTTCCATCAAATCCAAAACACGTGGTTTATGTGTGGATTGATGCCCTCTTAAACTATGCGACAGCCCTTGGTTATGGTCAAATGGACCATGCTAACTTTGACAAATTCTGGAATGGAACGGTTTTCCATATGGTTGGAAAAGATATCTTGCGTTTCCACAGTATCTACTGGCCAATCTTGCTGATGATGCTTGATCTACCAATGCCAGAACGCTTAATTGCTCATGGTTGGTTTGTTATGAAAGACGGTAAAATGTCTAAATCAAAAGGTAATGTGGTTTACCCAGAAATGTTAGTTGAGCGATTTGGACTTGATCCTCTTCGTTATTACCTCATGCGTTCCTTGCCGGTTGGTTCAGACGGTACCTTTACCCCTGAAGATTATGTGGGTCGTATTAACTATGAATTGGCCAACGATCTTGGTAATTTATTGAATCGTACCGTTGCGATGATCAACAAGTATTTTGATGGCACGGTGCCAGCTTACGTTGACAACGGGACTGCCTTTGATACTGAGTTAAGTCAGTTGATCGATGCTCAGTTGGCCGACTATCATAAGTACATGGAAGCGGTGGATTACCCACGCGCCTTAGAAGCCATTTGGACTATCATTGCTCGTACCAACAAATACATTGATGAGACAGCTCCTTGGGTGCTAGCTAAAGAAGATGGAGACAAAGCTCAATTGGCCAGTGTCATGGCACACTTGGCAGCCAGCTTGCGTGTGGTTGCTCATTTGATTCAACCATTTATGATTGAAACATCAGCTGCTATCATGGCACAACTTGGTTTGGAACCTGTTTCTGATTTGTCAGTTCTTGCTTTAGCAGATTTTCCTGACAATACAAAGGTTGTTGCCAAAGGGACACCGATTTTCCCACGTCTTGACATGGAAGCTGAAATCGACTACATCAAAGCTCAAATGGGTAGTAGCTCAGCTATTTCCCAAGAAAAAGAATGGATACCTGAAGATGTCGAGCTCAAATCTGAAAAAGACGACATCAAATTTGAAACCTTCGATGCTGTGGAAATTCGTGTGGCAGAAGTCAAGGAAGTATCAAAAGTGGAAGGTTCCAATAAATTGCTTCGTTTTAGATTAGATGCAGGGGATGGGGAAGACCGTCAAATCTTGTCAGGTATTGCCAAATTCTATCCCAACGAACAAGAATTAGTTGGCAAAAAACTACAAATTGTTGCTAATCTCAAACCTCGTAAAATGATGAAAAAATACATCAGTCAAGGGATGATTCTATCAGCAGAGCATGGGGATCAGCTAACGGTTTTAACCGTTGATCCATCTGTCGCAAATGGAAGTGTGATTGGTTAAATTCCAGAAGTTGCTAACTGAAACTATTTTAAGCATTACAAAACATGAAAAAGGTCGTGGACAATTGTCCCGGCCTTTTGTCTTGCATACATACAGACATATAAAAACCTTGGTTTTGTCACTCTAGAATTACCTTTTGTCCCTTAAAAAATGATTCTGTTCGTTTGTTTGTTATTTTTTACATAAGCTTTACAACTACAGTATGACGGTGTTGGAGAAGTTGTGCTACTATATATTGTCACAAAAATATTGCAAAGCACTATATCTTGTGGTATAATGGTTTTATAAAAAATTAAGTATGCTTAATTTTTCGAGAAAAAACGAACAGTGATGGTTGTTCAATAAGACAGTTGATAGCATTCTAAATAGGAATGTTCAAGCACCTAACATTTACCAATAGAAAAGCGCTGCTTAAATGCAAGTCTTTTTGTGCTACTTAAAACTCAGTGACGTTCTTTCTCTCATCTAGTGACATCTTAGGCTTAATGGCACTAGTTACTCTTGTGAAAATATAAGCCTTGAAGGAGACGAATGACTCAACATTACTATGAGCGATCTCAATCGCCAATTGATTACGCCTTATCTAAGACCAAAAAGCAGTTGCGTTCGGTTAACTGGAATCACCTCAATGACGACAAGGATTTGGAGGTTTGGAACCGTGTCACCCAGAATTTTTGGTTACCTGAAAAAGTCCCTGTTTCTAATGACCTAACCTCTTGGCGGTCTCTAGGTGAGGACTGGCAGCAATTAATCACCAGAACTTATACTGGCTTAACGCTGCTAGATACGGTGCAAGCAACTGTTGGAGATGTGGCACAAATTCAGCATTCACAAACAGACCATGAGCAAGTCATCTACACGAATTTTGCCTTTATGGTTGCCATTCACGCACGGTCTTACGGGACAATTTTTTCGACTCTTTGCAGCAGCGAACAAATTGAAGAAGCTCATGAATGGGTGGTTTCCACTCAAAGTCTACAAGAACGAGCGCGTGTCTTAATCCCCTACTATACTGGCAATGATCCGTTGAAGTCAAAAGTGGCAGCAGCTATGATGCCAGGTTTCTTATTGTACGGCGGCTTTTACCTTCCTTTTTACTTATCAGCTCGCGGGAAAATGTCAAACACCTCTGATATCATTCGCCTCATTTTGCGGGATAAGGTGATTCACAATTATTACAGTGGCTATAAATACCAACAAAAAGTAGCAGGTCTTAGTCCAGAAAAACAGGCTGAGATGAAGACCTTTGTGTTTGACTTGCTCTATGAGTTGATTGATCTTGAAAAAGCTTATTTAAAAGAATTGTACGATGGTTTTGACTTGGCAGAAGACGCTATTCGTTTCAGCCTCTATAACGCTGGAAAGTTTCTTCAAAATTTGGGATACGAGTCGCCATTTACAGAAGAAGAAACACGCGTTTCACCAGAAGTTTTTGCCCAGCTATCCGCGCGTGCAGATGAAAATCATGACTTTTTCTCAGGGAATGGTTCTTCTTATGTCATGGGCATAACAGAAGAAACCACCGATGACGATTGGGAGTTTTAAGGGATGGCAGAGCTGATTATTGTTTATTTTTCATCTAAGTCCAATAACACCCATCGCTTCGTGCAAAAATTAGGGTTGCCCGCCCAACGTATCTCGATAGATGATAGCCCAGTTGAGGTAGGTGTTGACTACCTACTGATTGTACCAACCTATGCTGCGGGCGGTTCAGATGCTAAAGGAGCAGTGCCTAAACAGGTCATTCATTTTCTCAATAACCCTACTAATCGTAAGCATTGTAAGGGAGTGATTTCTTCTGGAAATACCAATTTTGGAGATACCTTTGCCATTGCAGGACCTATCATTTCTCAAAAATTACAGGTGCCTCTTTTACACCAATTTGAGCTATTAGGGACCACTACAGATGTCAAAAAGGTACAGACGATCTTTGCCCGCTATCGACATCAGAAACACCCGAAACTTAAAAACAGACCGATGAATACAATACAGAAAGGACAACCTCATGTCACACCCCAATGAGTCATACCTCTCATTCAATGCCTTAACCCGCTTTAAAAAAACAGACGGAAGCTACCATTTTGATAGCGATGCCATTGCTGTTGAGCGCTACCTAGACGAACAGATTTCTCCCAATCTAATGATGTTTCCATCTTTAGAAGAGAAACTAGCTTATCTCATTAAGGAAGGTTATTATGAGCAAGCTATCTTTGATCTCTATCCTGATGACGTTATCAAGGAAGCCTTTCAATATGCCTACCAACAAGACTATCGTTTTTTAAACTTGATGGGAGCCATGAAATTTTACCAATCTTATGCCTTAAAAACTTTAGATGGCAAGTATTATCTAGAAACAGTTGAAGACCGTGTGGTCATGAATGCTCTCTTTTTAGCAAATGGGGATCAAACGTTACTATTTAACTTGATAAAGGACATGTTACACAGGCGATTTCAACCAGCAACACCAACTTTTTTAAATGCTGGTAAAAAACGACGGGGAGAATATATCTCTTGCTATCTGCTGCGTATTGAAGATAATATGGAATCCATTTCACGGGCAATAGGGACCAGTCTTCAACTGTCTAAGAGAGGAGGAGGGGTGGCCTTATGCTTGACCAACCTTCGAGAAATTGGGGCACCAATAAAAGGAATTGAAAATCAGGCAACGGGTATCGTTCCTGTCATGAAATTATTAGAAGATTCCTTTTCCTACGCCAACCAATTAGGACAGCGTCAAGGTGCAGGTGCCGTTTACCTACATGCCCATCACCCAGAAGTTCTTACCTTTTTGGATACTAAAAGAGAAAATGCCGATGAGAAAATTCGTATCAAGTCACTAGCCTTAGGGTTAGTTATTCCAGATATTACCTTTCAATTGGCAAAAGAAAACAAAGAAATGGCCCTCTTTTCGCCATACGATATTAAACGCGTTTATGGTAAGGACATGTCAGACATTTCCATCACAGAGGAATATAACAAACTGCTAGCCAATCCAGCCATTAAAAAGACCTATATCAGCGCTAGAAAACTTTTCCAATTGATTGCAGAATTGCATTTTGAGTCTGGATACCCTTACCTCTTGTTTGATGATACAGTCAATCAGCGTAATCCTCATGCTCAAAAAGGACGGATTGTCATGTCAAACTTATGTTCTGAAATTGCTCAAGTGAGTACAGAAAGTACCTACAACGATGATCTGAGCTTCAAAGACATTGGAGAAGACATTTGTTGTAATCTGGGGTCAATCAATATCGCTGAAGCCATGACTGATGCCAAACATTTTAGCCAGCTAATCACGACAAGTATCAGAGCTTTAGATCAAGTATCAAGAGCTTCTGATTTGTCTTGCGCCCCTTCTATTGAAAAAGGCAATGCAGCTAATCACGCTGTTGGTCTAGGAGCAATGAATTTACATGGCTTTTTGGCAACTAATCATCTTTACTATGATTCAGAAGAAGCTGTTGACTTTACAGATTTGTTTTTCCATACTATGGCCTATCACGCTTTTAAAGCCTCTTGTCAATTGGCTAAAGAAAAGGGGGCTTTTGCAGATTTTGAACGGTCGACCTATGCCGATGGTTCTTACTTTAAGCAGTATGTGATAGAAGATGCCAAACCTAAAACAAAACGGATTGCTGCCTTGTTAAAAAGTTATGGCTTCCAATTACCAACTGTTGCTGATTGGAAGGCATTGGTAAGGGATATTCAAACCTATGGCTTAGCCAATGCACATTTATTGGCCGTCGCTCCGACAGGGTCAATCAGTTACTTATCTTCTTGCACTCCAAGTTTACAGCCAGTTGTTGCTCCTGTTGAAGTGCGTAAAGAGGGGAATTTAGGTAGAATTTATGTCCCGGCTTATCAGATTAATCAAGAAAATTATGCTTATTATGAACGTGGGGCCTATGAAATGGGTCCAGAACCCATTATTAAGATTGTAGCAGCAGCTCAAAAACATGTGGATCAAGCTATTTCATTGACTTTATTTATGACTGATCAGGCTACCACACGTGATCTTAACCGTTCTTATATTCAAGCTTTTAAACTAAAATGTGCTTCGATTTACTATGTTCGAGTGAGACAAGAAGTTTTAGCAGGCAGTGAACAATACGACGAGGATAGCCAGTTGGATAGTGTAGATAAAAATGGACTTACAGACACAATCAATGAGTGTCAAAGTTGCATGATTTAGAGGAGTTGCATTGAAAAGTAAGTAAAGGAGTTTGAGAGCGATCTCAGCTCCTTTTAGCCTTTTTAAAATCGCATTAGAACAGAAGTTATTCTCACTGATTATCCTTAAACGAACAACTGTCGAAATAGTTAGAAAATTTTGAAAAACTATGGTATTTCTTCTAAATTTTGTTATAATAAAAACCAACTATTCAAATGAAGAGCGTTAATACCTGGTCATTAGGATTGCTACACTCATTTGAAAGGGTATAACTGGTTCTGTTGCAAAGTTTTAAATAAAGAATAAAATCCCTTACGGTATCTATGATTTAAGCTGGGATTCCCAATAATACCTTGATTTCAGTACAGACCGAAAACCCGAAGAGAGTGCCTTCTTTTCGGGTTTTCTTATATAATCCTCGAATGGCTTCCATGCCTTTAATCGTGGTAGAGGCAGTGCGTAAACTTCGATAGAATTTATTGCGTCTCTTTACTGGACGATGGTCTTGTTCAATCAAATTATTCAGGTATTTAATGGTACGATGTTCTGTCCCTTGATAAAAGCCGTATTCTTTTAGGTAGCTTTTTACTCGGTAAACAGTAACCTTCGGATAAGTCCCTTTTGCTATAAAATTCAGGACTATTTGTCATGATGTGATCACTTCTTTTCCATCCTCGACGAAGTTGTTTGTAAGATAAAGAAACACGCTTCTCAATCTCTTTAAAACTAAATCCCAATTTCAAATAGGTTGTTACAATAGTTGTAGCATGTTCTTTGGACTCTTCGCTTCTTGTTCTTCGCTGAAAGTTTATCTGCTTATCTTCTTCATTTAATGCTATCTGATAGGCAATAAACAACTTCCGCATTTCCATAATTTTATGTTGCCAGGCCAAGCTGTAAGGTTGTCCTGAATATCGATTCACTAGATCCTTTACGGGTTGTTTAAATTTCAGCTGAAGAGGATCAAATTCTCCAAGGTCAGAAAAAGGATCAATGAAACCTAATGGTTCGCTTTGAATTAATTCATTGTATAGCGCTTCTCTGTCCATCCTAATTTATCTCCTTCTATCAAATGCACGTCATTGAGTCAAATAAGCTTAATTGGATGGTTGTAGGCGCTTGTTCGCTGTTTCCATTCTTATCATGATCGATAACGTCAAAGATTTCTAACGTGTCTAAATTCATTACAATCTCTAATCCTATCATCATTGAACTCCTTTCAAATAGAATTTTAAGCGAACAAAAAAGAGAACAGATTTCTCTGTTCTCCTAAAAATATTGAATTATTTGATTTTCTAAAAACTCTTACCACTTAC
>NZ_JBJUSF010000021.1:0-40047 GCF_046098195.1 Streptococcus sp. ST14 | reverse complement strand
TATCAAAAAAGAAAGGACGAAATTTGTCCTTTCTCGAGCTTAGCTTTTCATCAACCCACTACAGTTGACAAAGAGCCGGTTTTCTTATCTATTTTTTGTATCAAGGATAATGGTGACCGGTCCGTCATTGACCAGCTCCACCTGCATATCCGCTCCAAAGATACCTGTCTGAACAGGTACTTCTTGTACTAGTTTTTGATTGAAAGCGTCATAGAAGTCTGATGCCCTATCAGGCTTGGCTGCACCTGTAAAGGCTGGACGATTGCCTTTCTTAGTATCTGCAAAAAGGGTAAACTGAGAAATCGAAAGGATTTCCCCCTCAATATCCTTGACAGATAGGTTCATCTTGCCTTCTGCATCTGAAAAAATCCGCATGTTGACCAGTTTTCTCACAGCATAATCCAGATCTTCCTCCTGGTCCTCTGGGCCAACACCGACCAGTAATAAGAGCCCCTGATTAATTTTTCCATGAACCCTACCTTCGATACTAACTTGAGCTTTTTTAACCCGTTGAATGATGATTTTCATAAGCGCCCTTCTATTCAATTATCCGTTGGTCCGTTTGACAGAGTAGACCTCAGGCACACTCTTAATCTTATCCACGACTGTAGTCAGTGTAGAGAGGTTGGAAATACCAAAGGAGACATGGATATTAGCAAATTTCATATCCTTGGTTGGTTGAGCATTAACGGTTGAGATATTCTTAGTTGTGTTGGAAAGAACTTGTAAAACATCGTTCAAAAGCCCTGTACGGTTGAGACCATAGATATCAATGTGGGCAGTGTATTCCTTGCTTGAGAATTGATCTTCCCACTCCACATCAAGGAGACGTTGCTCGTAGTTTTCTTGGGCACGGAGATTCATACAGTCCACACGGTGAATAGCCACACCGCGTCCCTTAGTAATGTAACCGACAATGTCGTCACCCGGAACTGGATTGCAACACTTGGCAATCCGAACGAGGAGTCCTGAGGCACCTTCAATCACCACACCACCCTCATGCTTGACCTTGAGGGTTTCTTTATTTTCAACCTTAACTTCGCCACCTTTGACAAGCTCTTCTGCTTCCGCCTTGGCCTTGGCACGCTCTTCCTCACGGCGTTCCTTTTCGGTCAAACGGTTAAAGACGGTTATAGCGCCAATTTCTCCAAAACCAATGGCTGCATAGAGGGCCTCCTCTGTCTTGTAGCTGGTCTTTTGAAGGACCTCGTCCATGTGACGCTTGTCCATAAACTTATTGGCCACATAGCCGTTTTCTTGGAATTGGGCCATCAACATTTCACGGCCCTTGTTAACGGATAATTCCTTGTCTTGATTTTTAAAGAACTGACGAATCTTGTTGCGCGCCTTGCTGGTCTTGACCATGTTGAGCCAGTCACGACTCGGACCAAAGGAGTTGGGATTGGTGATAATTTCAACCTGATCCCCTGTCTTGAGCTTGGTTGTCAGTGGAACCATACGGCCATTGACCTTGGCACCAGTCGCTTTTTCACCGACTTTGGTATGGATCTCATAGGCAAAGTCAATCGGTCCTGAATCTTTTGGTAGGGAGCGAACCGCACCATCAGGAGTAAAGACGTAAATCTCCTCCGCCAGATAGTTTTCTTTAACAGAGTCCACAAATTCCTTTGCATCATCAGCCTGGTCTTGGAGCTCCATCATCTCCTTGATCCAGTTCATTCCAATAGCAGATTCCTTGCTGTTGACCTGCCCTTTAATGCCTTTCTTATAAGCCCAGTGAGCTGCTACCCCGTACTCAGCCACCTCGTGCATTTCCTTGGTCCGAATCTGGAATTCAATCGGCCCTTTTGGCCCATAAACAGTCGTATGGATAGACTGGTAACCATTGGCCTTCCGATTAGCGATATAGTCTTTGAAGCGGCCTGGCATGGGTTTCCAAAGTTCATGCACATAACCCAGCATAGCGTAAACATCACTCTGGGTATCTAAGATACAGCGAATGGCAATCAGGTCATAAATCTCCTCAAAGCGTTTCTTCTTATCCTGCATCTTGCGGTAGATCGAATAGATATGCTTAGGACGACCATAGATTTTCCCTTTGAGATTTCTTTCTGTAGCGTACTCTTCCAACTTGGTTACAACTTCATCGACCAAAGCCTCACGTTCTCTGCGTTTTTCCTTCATCATGTGGGTGATCTTGTAAAACTCAGTTGGATTGAGGTAACGGAAAGATAGATCTTCCAACTCCCACTTGACACTGGAAATCCCTAGACGATGAGCAAGTGGTGCGTAAATTTCCATGGTTTCTCTGGAGATACGTTCTTGCTTGTCCTTTCTCAGGTGTTTGAGAGTCCGCATATTGTGCAAACGGTCCGATAATTTAACCAAGATAACACGGATATCCTCTGACATGGCCATAAGCATCTTGCGGTGATTTTCAGCCAATTGTTCCTCGAGTGATTTGTACTCAACCTTACCAAGCTTGGTCACCCCATCAACGATAATCCGAACATCATGACCAAACTCTCTCTCTAGATCATCCAGTGTCGCATCTGTGTCTTCAACAACGTCATGCAAAAAACCACAGGCAACGGTTACGGCATCCAGCTTGAGCTTAGCCAGAATTCCTGCTACCTGAATGGGATGGATAATATAGGGCTCACCTGATTTCCGAAACTGCCCACTATGACAATCAACTGCGTAAATCAATGCTTTTTGTACAAAAGCAACGTCTTCCTTTGTTAAATATTCTCTCGTTAAAGCGACTACCTGATCGCCCGTCAAATTCACTTCTTTCGGCATCTATACTCTCCAATTCTTCCTACCATTTTATCACTTTTTTAAGGATATGAAAACTAGAAAAGCCTGTTTTTATGCCAATACCAATCATTAAAAAACACTGCCAGATTTCTCTAGCAGTGTTTTGACATTTCATTTGCTTAGTAGACTGTTTTTTCAGTTTCTACATCGAAGAAGTGTGCTTTGTTCAAGTCAAATCCAAGTTCAACTGTTGCACCTGTTTGCAAGTAGTCACGAGCATCTACTTTGGCAACAAATTCGTCTTTACCAACTTGGCAGTAAAGGTGAGATTCTGAACCAAGCAATTCTGATACTGAGATAGTTGCTTTAACCACTGATTCTGGGAATGTTTCAAGGAAAGCAGGTTCTGCATTCACATCTTCTGGACGGATACCGAAGATCAATTCTTTTCCTTCGTAGCCTTTGTCACGAAGAACTTTCAAAGCACCTTCTGGCACTTTCAAGCGGAAACCGTCAGAAACAATTTCGCTACCAACCAATTTCACATTAATGAAGTTCATAGCTGGGCTTCCGATAAATCCTGCTACAAATTTGTTAACTGGATTTTTGTAAACTTCTTGAGGAGTACCGATTTGTTCTACACGTCCGATAGTACCTGTACCAGCAGGGTTCTTAGTTGCTGACATGATAACGATACGGTCCGCAAGTGTCATCGCTTCTGTTTGGTCGTGGGTTACGTAGATAGTTGTAGCACCGATACGACGGTGAATCTTCGCAATTTCAGCACGCATCGATACACGAAGTTTGGCATCCAAGTTTGACAAAGGTTCGTCCATCAAGAACACTTTTGCATCACGGACGATGGCACGCCCCATGGCAACACGTTGACGTTGACCACCTGAGAGGTCAGCAGGTTTACGATCCAAGAATTCCTTCAAACCAAGGATTGCTGCAGCTTCTTGTACACGTTTGTCGATGTCTTCTTTGCTGTATTTACGCAATTTCAAACCGAAAGCCATGTTGTCATATACAGTCATGTGTGGGTAAAGAGCGTAGTTTTGGAATACCATAGCGATGTCACGGTCTTTTGGAGCTACGTCGTTGACAACCACACCATCGATAGATGCAGTACCTTCTGTAATGTCTTCAAGACCAGCAATCATACGAAGAGTTGTTGATTTACCACATCCTGAAGGACCTACGAAAACGATAAATTCCTTGTCTTTGATGTCCAAGTTGAAGTCTTCAACTGAGTAGTGTTCGCTGTTTGGATATTTTTTGTAAATGTTTTTAAGATTTAATTCTACCATGGAAGGTGAACTCCTTTTATTTTTTTGATAGTTTTATTATAAATGAAAACGCTTTACTTTTCTATGGCAAGGTGACCAAAAAAATAAAAAAGTTCTGTGCAACTTGCACAAAACTTTAGAGAATATCTGGTAAAATCAACTGATAACAAAGGGTGAGATCCGTCAACTCCTTCAACTGAAGTCCTGTCAATTCTTCCCATTTATCAATCTTGTATTGGAGAGAATTGCGGTGCAGATAGAGTTGCTGGGCCGTTTTAGTTAAGACAGCACTGTTTTCCCAGAGAGAAAGAATGATCTCCTGAATCTGATCTTGGTCCAGAATCAACTGACGAAGGTAGTCTTTGATAATTCTAAGGTCAACCAACCCTTCCCCAAGACTCCAAAGATAGAGTTGTGAAAAAGTGTTAACTCCTTGATGGCCCTGACGCCACCAAGTCTTAAACAAGTCCCGCTCCGCTTGGATTAAATCTGACAGAGCCTGATACCCAGTCTGTGACCAGATCTGCCCCAACATGATAGACAGACGAAGACCAAAGTCATACTCCACTGCCTCAATCGTATCGGATAAGATTGAGCGAACAGAGCTGTATTTATCTTGCTGGAGAATAAAAACATAGTCCTGAACTCCGACCTGCAACACTGTCTGGCAGTTAGGAAAGAGGGTCTGCATCATATCCAGCCAAGAGGCTAGATTTTCCTGTTGGTAATAGGATAGATGGCAATAAACCAGTTGTATCTTTTTAAAAGTTTGAGGCGCCTGCCCCTTTCCCTCGATCAGATAGGAATACCAAGGATTGAGCGAACGAGCCTGCTCCTGCTGGGTTAAAAGGGTAATTAACTGCTTTTCACGTTCAGTGAGATTGGTCTCCTCCAGTAAAATCCACTGTTGAGAAGTCAGAGGAAGTGTAAGATATCCTAGCTTCTCTATCGGCTGATCTGAAATCTGAGCCTCAGGAAACCAGTCTAGTAATTCTTTTGCAAGCATTTCTACGCCTCCACTTTTTGGATACACCACGAAATCAAGGTCTCTAGACGCTCCATATTTTCAGTCAGATGAAGATAACCCATGACCGCTTCAAAGCCTGTAGACATGCGATAAGTTACGACATCCGCATTTTTAGCCTTTGTGTGGCTATTGGTATTGCGCCCACGTTTATAGATTTCTTCTTCTTTTTCCGTTAAAACTTGCTCCTCCAACATGAGGGCAATCAGGTGAGCCTGAGCCTTGGCTGAGACATACTTAGTCGCTTCTTGGTGGAGTTTATTGGGCTTGGTCATGCCTTTGAGGATGAGGTGGCGGCGAATATACATGGAATAAACCGCATCTCCTTCAAAGGCAAGCGCAATCCCGTTAATGAGGTTGACATCAATCACGTGTCCACCTCACTCCATCCTTGGTGTCAAGGAGCTTAATTCCTTGAGCAGCTAATTGGTCACGGATTTGGTCAGCTGTCGCAAAGTCACGATTGGCACGCGCTTCTTGACGTTTTTGAATCAAGGCTTCAATCTCTTCATCCAAAACTTCCTCGACAAAGACAATACCAAAGACCTCTAACATAGCCGCAAGAGCTTCCTTGACACTTGCATCATAGTTGCCTGAATTGATCCATTTGGCCATTTCAAAAACAACTGTGATACCATTGGCAGCGTTAAAGTCCTCATCCATAGCTGCTACAAACTTATCTTTAAAAGCCTGTAACTCTTGAGCATCTACGTTTCCAGTAAATGGTTGCTCGTAAGTGTTCTTCAGATACTTGAGATTGGTCTCGGCATCCCGCACTGCTTTTTCTGTAAAGTTGATAGGCTTGCGGTAATGCTGAGTGGCAAAGAAGAAGCGAAGCACTTGCCCATCTAGAGTTTTAAGGGCATCATGGACTGTGATGAAATTCCCCAAGGATTTAGACATCTTGACATTGTCGATATTGACAAAGCCGTTGTGCATCCAGTAGTTGGCAAAAGTCTGACCAGTCTTGGCTTCTGATTGGGCTATTTCGTTGGTATGATGCGGAAACTCTAGGTCAGCTCCACCACCGTGGATATCAATGGTATCGCCCAAAATCTCTGTCGACATGACTGAACATTCAATATGCCAGCCTGGACGACCAGGTCCCCAAGGACTGTCCCAAGAAATCTCACCTGGTTTTGCAGCTTTCCAAAGGGCAAAGTCTACAGGATTTTCCTTACGAGCCGTTTCTTCATCGGTACGACCTGAAGCACCCAGCTCCAAATCTTCCAAGGTTTTATTGGCTAACTTGGCATAGTTGTGGGATTTTTCCACACGGAAGTAAACATCCCCTTGACTCTCGTAGGCAAAGCCTTTTTCAATCAAGTCTTCCACAAAGCGGATAATGTCAGCCATAAACTCGACTACTCGAGGATGGCGAGTCGCAGTTTTGACACCCAGAGCTGATACATCCTCACGAAAGGCAGCGATGTACTTGTCCGCAACCTCCTGAGGTGTGATGCCTTCTTCCTTGGCGCGGTTGATAATCTTATCATCTACATCTGTAAAATTGGAAATATAGGCAACCTCGTACCCACGGTATTCGAAGTAACGTCGAATGGTATCAAAAGCTACCGTCGAACGGGCATTGCCGACATGGATATAGTTGTATACAGTTGGCCCACAGACATACATCTTAACCTTGCCGTCCTCAATAGGTACAAATTCTCGCAAATCACGAGACATGGTGTCATAAATTTTAATCATGCGGTCCACTCCCTTCTCTATTTCTGACTTTTTCGGCTGAAAACCAGCTCTGCAAAAGGGCCAAATTGTCTGAGGCTATCCAGTTGGTAAAAGCGCTGCCCTTCCTCTTGGGTAAAGAGGGGAACCCCCTTTCCTAGGATAAGGGGCGCTATCTGAATAATGAGGTGGTCGAAAAGATCCGCATCCAAGAGCGGTCCTACCAAGGAATTACCACCAATCACAAAGACATTTTTGCCTTTGTCAATCTGGTGAACAAATTCCACCACATCCCCAGCTACTGGCTGGTAATTGCTGACAGGCAGGTGCCTATCATGCGTAAAGACATAGTTTTCCGTAGCTTGATAAAAACTTTCTACATCTTGCAAATCTTGGATTTCCTCAAAGGTCCGCTTGCCCATGATGGTGATATCCATTTGCCTGTAAAAGTCATCATAGCCTGTATCCTCTACAGAACCAAGCTGATGCAGCCAGTCTATCCTGTGCTGGCTGTCTGCCAAGTAGCCATCCATGGTGATACAGCCGTAAAAATATACTGCCATTCTTGTAGTTACCTTTCTAGTTCTACACTTTTGCTTTCAGATAAATCACCTGGGTCTGTTTGACAAAACCGATCTTTTCATACAAACGCTTGGCACCTACATTGCTGTCTTCCACGGCAATCTGAAATGCCTTGTCATTTTGCTCAATTAGTTGGTTGACAAGTTTTTTTGCTAGATAACTTCCGTAGCCTTTTCCACGTTCAAGTTCAGCTATTGCTAAACCATAGAGGTAATTCGTATGACTCGATAAATCAACCGTGCAAGTTCCAATAACCTGACCATTTTTTAATAAAATATATAGGCGACTTTCTGGATCCTTCAGAGCTTTAGCGACATATCGATCCACAACTTCTCTGGATTCATGTTCCTCTGAAAATACCTGAAACTTCAACTGACTAATTTGATTCTGAAATGAACTATCTGCTAACAAAACTTCCAGATTGGAAACATTTGCTAACGGATAAGGTCTTCTATCCTTACCTAACCAAGTTTCTGTCTCTTCATCCTCGATTAATCCCCATTTACTGGCAAAGTCAGGATGATTCTCTAAAAAAATACGTTCTGTCTGAAAAGTCACTGAACGAATAGAAAAAGCAGCAGTTTCTTTCTCAAAACTCGTAAACAAAGCACGCGCAATCCCCTGACGGCGATGTTCTGGATGAACCAGTATCGTCACTTCTACATCTTGATCATCAGCATAGACAGTTAAGAGACCAACAAGTTCGCCTTTTTCATAATAAAGGAAAAAGGCCGGCATATTTGGATCAAAATTGAGCATATTGGAGAGATAGGGATCCCGAAAAGTTCTGTCATAGTTCTGACAAGTCGCAATAAGAGCCTTTGCTTCCAATAGTTGGTGGTCATTCAATGTATTGGTTGTTTGAATCATGTAGCAATCTCCTTACAAGCTAGAAGACCGATGACTGGCTTCTCTAGCATGTTCGAGTTTATTAACGTAGTATTCGCGTTTTTCTTCTTCTTGGTGAATGACCGGTTCATCTTTTCGACCGTGCACCCGCACAATCTTAGCAGGAATACCGACAACCGTCACATCACTAGGAACATCTGCCACAACAACTGCTGCTGCACCGACTTTGGCATTTTCACCGATTTCAACGGGTCCAATGACTTGGGCATGAGCAGATATAAGCGCTCCTTTGCGAACGGTCGGATGGCGTTTCCCACAGTCTTTTCCAGTTCCCCCAAGAGTCACCCCATGATAGAGGAGAACTCCCTTCTCAACAATCGCTGTCTCCCCAATCACCAAGCCAGAACCATGGTCGATAAAGACACCTGATTCTATCTGAGCACCTGGATGGATCTCAATCTGAGTCCAGAAGCGCCAAAACTGACTGTGCATACGAGCCAAAAGTTTAAAGCCATGCTTCCAGAGAAAATGCGAGAGACGGTGGGCAGCCAAGGCCTTGACACCTGGATAGGTCAGTAGAACCTCCAAAGTGGTGCGCGCCGCTGGATCATTTTCTTTTACGATAGCAATGGTTTCGCGCCACCATCCCATACATTTCTCCTTTCTTATTCTGAATCTTTTGTTTTGTGTGTAAATTCTTTCTTCGGTTTGTGATCCTTGTGATGACGTGGACGGTGAGGACTTTCAGACTTTTCATCACGCTCTGGTTTTGGTGGACGAGGAAGAAGAGCCTTCATAGAGGCATCGATACGGCCTTTTTCATCAATCTTGATAACCTTAACGTCGACTTCATCACCGATAGCTACCAAGTCCTCGACATTATTGGTACGCGTCCAAGCCATTTCAGAAATGTGCACAAGTGCATCTGTCTTATCAAAGAGGTTGACAAAGGCACCGAATTTCTCGATACGAACAACTTTAGCATGGTAAACTTCATCCACTTTCGCTTCACGAACCAAGCCAGCAATGATTTCTTTGGTACGGTTAATGGCATCTTGGTCACTAGAGTAGATAGATACATTTCCTTCTTCGTCGATATCGATTTTAACGCCTGTTTCAGCGATAATCTTGTCGATGGTTTCTCCACCTTTACCGATGACAATCTTAATCTTGTCCACATCAATCTTGATGGTATCAATTTTCGGTGCAGTTGGAGCCAATTCTGGACGAACTTCTGGGATGGTTGCTTCAATGACATCAAGGATTTCAAAACGGGCTTTCTTGGCTTGAGCAAGGGCTTCTGTCAAAATTTCTGCAGTAATTCCTTGAATCTTGATATCCATTTGTAGGGCTGTAATCCCGTCACGAGTACCTGCAACCTTAAAGTCCATGTCTCCAAAGTGGTCTTCCAATCCTTGGATATCGGTCAATACTGTGTAGTTATTTCCATCTGAGATGAGACCCATGGCAATCCCTGCTACTGGCGCCTTGATTGGCACACCACCAGCCATAAGGGCAAGAGTTCCCGCACAGATAGAGGCTTGAGAAGAAGAACCATTTGATTCCAAGACTTCTGCTACTAAACGGATAGCGTATGGGAATTCTTCCAAACTTGGCAAGACTTGAGTAAGGGCACGCTCACCGAGAGCACCGTGACCGATTTCACGACGACCTGGCGCACCGTAACGACCTGTTTCCCCTACAGAGTATTGAGGGAAGTTATAGTGGTGCATAAAGCGTTTCTTGTACTCTGGGTCCAAACCATCGATGATTTGCGTTTCTCCCATCGGAGCCAAGGTCAAGACTGAAAGAGCCTGAGTTTGTCCACGAGTGAAAAGACCTGAACCGTGCACACGAGGAAGGAAGTCAACAACCGCATCCAAAGGACGGATTTCATCGACCTTGCGACCATCAGGACGTACCTTATCTTCCGTGATCAAACGGCGCACTTCAGCGTGTTCCATTTGTTCCAAGATTTCAGCCACATCACGCATGATACGGTCACATTCTTCATGGTCTGCGTATTTTTCTTGGTAAACGGCAGTAACTTGGTCTTTGACTGCTTGAGTTGCAGCTTCACGAGCTAATTTTTCTTCTACTTGGACCGCTTTTTGGAGGTCACTGTTGTAGGCTGCGATGATTTCAGCCTGTAATTCAGCATCTACGTGGAGCAATTCTACTTCTGCTTTTTCTTTACCAACTGCAGCAACGATTTCTTCTTGGAAGGCAATCAATTCTTTAACTGCTTCATGCCCTTTGAGAAGGGCTTCCAACATGATTTCTTCTGACAATTCTTTGGCACCAGACTCAACCATGTTAATAGCGTGTTTGGTCCCTGCAACTGTCAATTCAAGAAGCGATTGCTCTGCTTGTTCTTGGCTTGGGTTGATGATGATTTGGCCATCTACATAACCCACTTGTACCCCAGCGATTGGTCCGTCAAATGGAATATCTGATATAGAAAGTGCCAAGGATGAACCAAACATGGCTGCCATTGGTGCAGATGCATTTTCATCATAAGAAAGGACCGTGTTGATTACTTGCACTTCATTACGGAAACCTTCCGCAAACATAGGGCGGATTGGACGGTCAATCAAACGCGCTGTCAAAGTCGCATCAGTTGAAGGACGTCCTTCACGCTTCATAAAGCCACCAGGAAACTTCCCAGCTGCATACATTTTTTCTTCGTAGTTGACTTGAAGTGGGAAGAAATCCCCAGTTGCCATTTTCTTAGACATCACGGCTGCAGTCAAGACAGTTGACTCACCATAACGCACGACAACAGAGCCATTTGCTTGCTTAGCAACCTGACCAGTCTCTACAACCAACTCACGACCCGCAAAAGTCGTTTGAAACACTTGTTTTGTCATGTTAATCCCCTTTGGATTGAAAATATTATACGCCTTGCCTACAAAGATCAAGATACTAAAGACGCAAAAAGCAGAGTAAAAATAGGAAACTGGCGGAGTCTTCGATGAAGACAAGACAGTTTATCTTTTTTACACGGCTTTTCGGCCGGGTTCAATTTTCAAGATACTAAGCCGTTAAGCAACTCAAAGGAAAATAGGAAATCGAACGACGGAGCGACTGCTCCTAGGTAGATTTATCTTTTTCCACAGAGTTGTAGGCGTGTTCAATTAATCAAGATATTTTGGACGGTTCGGTTTGCCGAACATTTCTATAGAAAAATAGGAAGGTGACGCCACACTCGATGAGTGCTAGGAAGCTTATCTTTTTTCCTAAGAAATGAGACCAAAATTCAATTAAGAATTTTTTTGATATTTCACTGACACAGTGCGGACGGGAGCAACTTCCTTCGGAATTTCATCCCTAATTTTTAAGCCTGAAGTCTCAAAAATTCCGTCCTAGAAAATAACAGAGTTATTCTCTAGGATACCACTATAGTGTGAAATATCTTTTAACACTCACTTCGTTCGTATTTATTATAGAACCAATTATCAGATTTCGATTAAAAATTAATCAACTATTAAAAAATCCTTAATACCCTAAATACCCTAAATACCCTCATCTTTGTATCAAGTACGTACAGAGTCTATTTTATCATATTTTTCTTAAAAAGTGCGGGCTTTTCTATTAAAAAGGAACCATTCCCCTCACCTGAGAAGAATGGTTTGCTTTTTATTATCCTAAAGACTGATGATTAAACAAGGCATGGGTTGCTTGGTGGATGTATTTGGCTGTTTCAGCATTGTTCATGGTGTAGAGATGCACACCTGCGACATCCTGGGTTACCAAGTCCACGATCTGATCCACGGCATAGGCAAGTCCTGCTGCTCTGAGCGACTCAGGGTCATGCTCATACTTGTCTAAGATGGCCTTAAATTTGCGTGGAAGATGGATATTCTCACACGTTTTCAATAGACGAAGCGCTTGATTACGGTTAAGAATGGGCATGATCCCCGCATGAATAGGAACATCAATCCCTGCCAAGGTACACTTATCTTGGAAATCGTAGAAGCGCTCATTGTCAAAGAAAAGTTGCGTTACAAGGCTTGAACAACCTGCATCCACTTTCTTCTTGAGATTTTGAATATCTGAGATTTGGTTTGGCGAGTCAGGATGCCCCTCTGGGTAGCAAGCGCCAACAATATCAAAGTGAGGAGCTTGTTCCTTGATGAACTCAATCAAGTCCGTTGCGTAGCGGAAATCCTTTTGTGGTTCCACATCAGGGATAATATCCCCACGCAAGGCCAAGATTTTCTGTACCCCAACCTTATCCAAGTCTGCAATGGTTTCAGCAACCTTTTCCTTGGTCAGATAGATAGCTGGCAAGTGGGCAATGGTTGGAATCGCCAAGTCATTCTGGATAAAGTCAGCCAAACGAACCGTTGTTTCCTTGATATTAAATTTATTATTGCTGGCAGTCACACTGATAAAGTGAGGTGTCAGCTCCCGCATATCCTGCAAGGCTGAAATAATTTTATCATTACCCACAGCTGGGTTTGGAGGGAACACTTCAAATGAAAGTGACGGTGTTTGGCGTGACATAGTCATTATCCTTTTCTTTTTGATTTCATGATTGCTGAGCCAGCTAGGGCCAAGCAGTTCCTTGATCAGTCAGGGTCACGAGCGAAATCTTATCTTATAATTTCTCACGCGCAGCTTTTGCTGCTTCGACAAGGCGGATCAAGCTTTCTTTTGTTTCTGGAATACCACGTGTTTTCAAACCACAGTCAGGGTTGATCCAAACTTTCTTGCTTGGTACTTTAGCAAGAATAGCATCGATTGTGTGGTCGATTTCACCTTCATTTGGCACACGAGGTGAGTGGATATCGTAAACCCCAGGTCCCACTTCTGTTTGGAAGTTTTTCGCTTTGAGTTCGTCCAAGATTTCAAGGTTTGAACGGCTTGCTTCAAAGGAAATAACGTCCGCGTCCATGTTGTCGATAGCTGGGATGATATCTGTAAATTCTGAGTAACACATGTGAGTGTGGATTTGTGTATCTGGCGCTACTGTTGAGTGTACCAAGCGGAAGGCTGGAATAGCCCAGTCAAGGTAGTCTTCGTACCAGTCGCTACGACGGAGTGGCAATTTCTCACGAAGAGCAGCCTCGTCGATTTGGATGATTTTCACACCTGCAGCTTCAAGGTCAAGAACTTCATCCTTGATGGCAAGAGCGATTTGAAGAGTTGAATCCTTGATAGAAATGTCTTCACGTGGGAATGACCAGTTAAGGATGGTAACAGGTCCAGTCAACATACCTTTGACAGGCTTGTCTGTACGGCTTTGTGCGTAGCTAGACCATTTGACAGTGATTGGGTTGAGACGAGTGACATCACCCCAGATGATTGGAGGTTTCACCCCACGCATACCGTATGATTGTACCCAACCATTCTTAGAGAAGAGGTAACCTGACAAGTTTTGACCGAAGTACTCAACCATGTCATTACGCTCGAATTCACCGTGGACAAGCACGTCAAATCCAACTTCTTCTTGCCATTTAATCCATTCGTCGATTTGCTCTGCCAAGAACTTGTCATAGTCTTCTGCTGACAACTCACCCTTACGGAAGGCCAAACGTTTAGCACGAACTTCTTTAGTTTGAGGGAATGAACCGATAGTTGTTGTTGGAAGAGCTGGAAGTTTAAAGGCTTCTTCTTGGATAGCTTCACGTTCAGTAAAGGCTGGCAAACGAGTGTAGTCAGCGTCTGTCAATCCAGCGATGCGCGCACGAAGTTCCGCATTTTCACCAACACGTTCAGTCGCAAAGAGTTCTTTGTTAGCTGCAAGAGCTTGTTCACCTTGACCGTTGCGGATAGCATCCAAGTCACGGATCTCATCCAATTTTTCAACAGCAAATGCAAAGTGGTTCAAGATAGCTGGTTCAAATTCTTCGTTAGCAGTTGTAAATGGCACATGAAGAAGTGAGCATGAGCTTGTCAAGACAATGTTTTCAGCTGGGATTTGCTCAAGAACAGCCAAGCTCTTTTCGTAGTTGTTGCGCCAGATGTTCTTACCATTGACAATACCTGCATAGAGAGTCTTGTCAGCTGGGAAGCCACCCTTAACGAGTTCAAGAGTTTTCTTACCTTCAACAAAGTCAAGACCGATCGCATCTACTGGCAATTTGACAAGGTCAGCGTAAATGTCACGAACGTCACCAAAGTAAGTTTGAAGCAAGACTTCAAGGCCTTTTTTGTCAGCCAAAAGCTTGTTATAGAGGTTCAAGAAGAGAGCTTTTTCTTCAGCAGTCAAGTCTTTAACAAGAGCCGCTTCGTCCAATTGGATGCGAGTCGCACCAAGTTCGGCCAATTTTGCAAAAACTTCTTGGTAAGCAGCGACAAAGCTGTCCACAAAGTCTTCTGCTTTCACGCCTTCTTCAAAGTCTGACAATTGAAGGAAAGTGAATGGACCTACAAGAACTGGACGAGTGTTCAATCCAAGTTCTTTGGCTTCTTGGAACTCGTCAAAGATCTTGTGACCAGCCAATTTGACTTGAGTATCTTTTTCAAACTTAGGAACGATGTAGTGGTAGTTGGTGTTGAACCATTTCTTCATTGGAAGGGCACGAACATCCCCTTTTTCTCCCTGGTATCCACGCGCCAAAGCAAAGTAGCGCTCAAGGTCAGACAAGTCCAAGTTTTGAACAGAAGCTGGCACCACGTTGAAGAGGAAAGCAGCATCTAGGAAGTTGTCATAGTGAGAAAAATCGTTTGATGGGATTTCAGTGATGCCTTTTTCTTTGACAATGTTCCAGTGTTTTGCGCGCAAGTCTTTTGCTGCGGCAAGGAGTTCTTCTTCTGAGATTTCTTTTCTAAAGTATTTTTCAGTTGTAAATTTTAATTCGCGGAATTCGCCTAAACGAGGGAAACCGATGATCGTAGTTGACATGATGTGTCCTCCAAAATTTGTTGTTGAAACTATCTTAACAGAAAAGAAAGGGTCTGTATAATTGTAAATAATTAGGCTTTGATATAGTTTGAAACTATATCACTTTTTCGAACAAAAGAAAAAGACTTGAGAACAGTGCCTCAAATCCTTTGTATAGCTTGCTTTATGTTGTCTTTTAGTTAAAATTCTCAAACGAGCTATTGACTATTCTTATAAGTGCCTATGGCTTGTTATTAGAAAAGACTATAGGTTGGTTTTCTCTAATTAAACTTCTTTGTTCAGTCTCTTGTAATAATTAGAAATATTAATTAGCTATAAACCTACTTGTATTTCCTAACAAAATTTCTCCACTTACCTAATTCTAATGCCAAATCATTACTTTGATATTTAACTTTTGCTTTTTTGAGAATACTCTCCCATGTTTGAAAAGAAAAATCAAATCTCGAGTATTTTTCATCTATGCACTGTAAAATAAAATTTCGCGATTCTTCAATTGACAAATAACAATCTATATTCTTAATCATTCTCGAAATATGTCCCGCAAATAAATCCGCAACTTGTATTAGTCCCTCTTCTTTAGAATCAATAAAATGAATATCTAAGGTCAAAAAAGGATTATCATCTAATGAATCTTTCAAGTTCGAGTATAGAGAATTCTGTAGTTTATCATTTGAATTCTTGTCATGAATAACTTTGATTTTAAGTTCGAAATCAAAACTATTTATTAATTTTTCTTTAAAACAACTTATAATATCATTTAATTCATAAAACAATGATGGCTCATACAATAAAGATTCTTTCTCACCATTAACTTCTTCTAAAATATTATCAATATCAAACTCTTCAATTACTATGTATCTAGCAAAATCTTTATTATATCTTTCTATAGCTGATTTTAAACACATTATCAAATTCCTAATATCATCAGCTGTAAGATATCTCACTTTAGTTCTTTTATTTGTTCTTCTAAATCTATCACCAAGTTCAGCCCATTGTTCTTCAGATAGACTTATAAATAATAGTTCAGCAATATTTTTTCGAAACCCCCTTCCTAAGTTAGGTTCTGTGATTCTATTATTCATAAAGCAATTATTATTTGGATCAAATAGCCATTCAGTTATTTTTTGAGCTAAGACCATATTTTTTTCATAGCACACAAAGTCAAAGTAAATTCCGTTACTTTTTAAATCATAAAAAAACTCTAATCTATTTTTTATATTTATTTCAGAATTAAAATTTGAATTAGAAGATTTCAACTCATCTGTTAAACATAATTTTTCCTTATACTCCTTAATGAGATTGTACTGCATCTCAATTTTACTATTTGGTACGATAACAAATCCCAATGTAAAAAAATTTTGATTAGATTCGAAAAAATGATTACCAGTATTCCCTGATTCATCAACAAATATTGTCAATTCCATAATTGAATTTTCCTTTTATTCTATATTATCAAATTTAAATAACTTCAATAAACATTTTAATTTATTGATTTTCGTCACACAGATATATATGATTTACAATTCTCAATACACTATTAATTAGATTTTTTACTCCAGCTCAATCCCCTTCTCTCGGAGATTAGCCAGACACTCCTCGTAGTATCCTACATCATGCTCACTATAGATGGGCTTGCCTAGCTTCTCCTCAGGCAAGTCTTCATAGGGAGTGCAAATTTTGCCACGATAGTTCTTGTCCAGCCACTCTGGACTGACATTATAGCCACGGTTAGCCATCTCCTTCATGATCAAGCGATGATAGGCATAGAGACGATAGGGCGAGTGGGTAAAGACATAGTTCACCGTCGCATGCTTTCTGCCCCAACCATTGCCACGAAGGGCACAGCACTCTCGATGTTGTCCTAAGAGCTGAGGACGGGGAAGTTGTGAAATCAAAGCCTCATGCCAAAGTCTCATGGGAGTCTCCTTTCAGCAAAGTCGAATGTTGCAAGTAGCTATTTGGATAGCGATCCAGCAACTCTCGAGTTTTAGCAATCAAGTCTTCCTTGGAAACCTGACCAAAGCGGTAGCGATCCAGCAAGAGCAGATAGTCCTTGCGCTCAGCATCTGTCGCTTTCTTCTTGAAATAGCCCCAAATATGCTGAAAGGCATTGCAAACCTGACCCCTGTGTTCTGGAATCTGGCAAGCACGGTCAATCATCTCTTGAACCAGACTCAGCTCCACCTCTTCATTCTTCAAGTATTGGCGAATCTCATTGTAAATATTGCTAGAATGGCTCAAAACGAGGTATTTGTTTCTAGCCCAGAGTTGCTGGCACTGGGATTTTTGGTTAGTTTGTTCCATATTTCTCCTTACTTTCTATCCGTTTCCAGGGAATATGGAAACAATGTTGTACCTTAAAAATGAACGAATTAATGACTTCACATGACTGACTGTATGAATCTTTTTTCTTCTTCTAAAAATTTCCTGACACTTAGGAAACAAAGTAATAATTCTCTTTTAGTTCTCGGAAACGGTCAAAACCTAGAATACCTTCATTTTGTAATCTGCCTAAAACAACGCTAGGATGAATATCGATTTCCTCCGCAAAACGTATGATATCTGACTTATCAAAATTTCCTTTTCCTACAAAAGCTTGATAATCTTCTGGCCTAATCAAGAAATCTTTTACAAACTGGTCTGCCTGTTCCTCAGAACGAAGATAGGACTCACTGTTTCCTTCATCAGATGAAAAATCATTCTCCAGAATGTGTCCAATCTCATGAAATAGTGAGAACCAGAAAATGTCTGGCGCTTTGTTTCGATCCGTCAGTAAAAGCAAGGCGCTACCATTACTGAACTTTTTAGTCGCTCCATTCAAATTGGCATTTGGCAAAGCAGGTAAACCGACTAAGACAACACCACAGTCTAGCAAGATATCAGACAAGCGTTGAGGAGAGACTTCTGGGTCTTGTCTGCTCAACTTTCTCAACGCAGGCAGGCTTCTCTCTAGCTTTCTGCGATTTAGCTTAGTTGTCGTTTTATCACGCGCTTTTTTAGACGCCAACTCCAGCATGATATTAGAGTTTACTATACTTTTAGTTGTAAACTCACGCGTATTCCGATAGCTGACTAGATAGTTAAAAGATGTAAGGCTTTCTAAACTTG
The DNA here is from genome assembly GCF_046098195.1 of Streptococcus sp. ST14. Taxonomy (NCBI): domain Bacteria; kingdom Bacillati; phylum Bacillota; class Bacilli; order Lactobacillales; family Streptococcaceae; genus Streptococcus; species Streptococcus sp. ST14. Next base: position 21,938 of record NZ_JBJUSF010000021.1, on the reverse strand, counting down.
CCACACCTAAAATCTTGCGAAGCTCGATAATCTTTTCCTTCAAGCTATAGCGTTTGTCTAGCACGTAGTCTTCTTCCTTAAAATACTTGAAAGCAATCATCTCACAGATTTCTTTCTCGCCACCTTCTTCTAGCTCTTTTTGTTCTACAATCTCTGCAACTTTTACATCATAAGCATTCTGAAGATTGAGCCAGGTTTGCATTGAAACTCCGCTTAGTTTGGCTAATTTATGAGCCGTTTCCTTACTAATGGACTCCTCAGCATTGACAAGCTTGCTGACAGTCTTTGCTGAAACTCCCAAACGATTCGCAAATTCTTTCTGCGTTACATTATAATCTTCAATCAATTCTTCAACATACTGACCTGGATGAAAAGCAATCAGGTCTTTGTATTCAATAATTTTATTACTCATAGTGATTGCTGACCTCCTCTATTTTTAGAATTTCGATTTCTACAGGACTAGGAAATACCTTCTCCATATCCTCCTCCCGAAATTCTACAATCAGCCTATTTGTTCAAATTAAATTACCTTTTAGGTAATTTAATTTTAGCATCTTTTGAAAGTAAAAACCAACCAAATATAAATTTGGCTGGAATTCTTAACAAGCTTTATACTACTGCAATTTTTGACGTTTCAAATGCAAATCGATTTTTAATTAAAGAATTAATTTGCGAATTTGAATTAATAATTTTTAAATCTTCTCTAATTCGCTCAAATGAATAATCACTTAATAAATTAATAAATGCTGAATTAACAAAAGACGTACTTACATATGGAACCGATTCAAACGATACAACGACTGTTTGATTCGCTTCAAATGCTCTTTTTATTTTATCAAGTATAATAAGACCCGATTGATTATCTGAATAATTGTTTACAATATTTTTCACTTCAATCGTTACCATGAAAATTCCTCCTCTTCTTCTAAGTCATATAGATGTTCATTAGACACATCAATTACTAATTCGAAAAAAGTACCTGGATATGATTCGCTAAAAGATTTTGATTTAACAATTTCGTTGTTAAATATTTCAATCATACCACAATTTGAGAGAATTGTCACTCTAGAAACTTCATTTTTTGTTAAAGTATTCATTATATTAGACAAGCCTGCACCTCTATTTTGTGGTACCGATTGAGAAGAAACTCCTTCTTGCAATGCATATTCTATCAATTTATCATCCGATAAATCCCCATTAAATTTCTCACGAATAGTCGTCGGTATTCCTACACCAAAATCTGATACTGAAATAATAATTTCGTTCTTATTTGGATAGTGCTGGCCAAAGATACAACCTATTTTTTCAGTTGAATGATCAGATATATTATTAAATATCTCGTCAATCGCCACACAGATTGATGAAAAATCATTTTTTCTCTTCGTCTGATTCTGCAACCATATCATAAGATCTGATTGTTGCCATTGATTAATTCTACTTGTTTCAACATGCTTCAAAGTCAATGTTGTAGGCCGTAAATTAGGTTTTTTGAAAATATCCTCTTGACCAAAATTCTTAAAGAATCCACAATCAGATAAATAATTCATCACCTTTCTATTTTCAACATTTTCTGTCTCAGTATCAACGATAAATGTAACCTCAATCTTCTTGTTTTTTTCAGCCCATTTAATAATATTACTCAAGGAAACCATACCAGAAGGCTCAGAGAATTCAATTCTTCTCATATCAATTTGAACTTCCGAACCAATTTCTGATTTAGTTACGTAGTCTCTAAATTTAATAACAACCTCTCTGATTGATTCTTTATTTAAATGCTTAGGAAGTACAATCGTATCCATTTATTCCTCTTTTCTTTTCCCTACTCCACCTTCACCTGTCCATTCATCAGCATTGGCAAGAGCCAATCGCGAAGTTGGGTAAGTTCTTGATTTTGTACATTATTTTGTAAAACTTGGGTTCTAATGCTATCAGTAATTTCCCCGAATTTCTGTATATACGTTTTTTTAAATGGAATCTGGAAGCCAACCATTATATCAGGCGATACCCTTTTATGACTATTTGATGTTCCTGTTGCGAATCGTGTGCAATATTCAATAAATTCTTTACTAGTTGCAACTTGGTATAAAAAATTTTTCTCAAATCGATTAAAAGTTTTCCATACAATAAACTCTGTTGATGATATTGCATTTTCTTCTAAGTTATAAACAACTCGATTAAACCATGGGTTAAGTTTTGAAACTAATAAGTCACTTTTTTCAACTATAAATTTATTACTTCTAATAGTTTCTCCAAGCTCATATGAGAAAGAACCTGAAACATCATATTCTGGTATACTATAATATTTAAATTCTTCTTTAGGAGTTTTCATTGGATTTATTGTCTCTCTACCAATTTCAAGCAATGAAGACAACTTCTCCACTCCCCACCCCTCAGGAATTTCGCGTTTGAGTTCTGGGTTATAGTCCATCTTTCCGCCTGATGATTTGTAGGGTTTGCCATTCTGGTCTGGGAAATCAAACTGCACAAACCAGTAGTCATAAAGAGTCTTAGCCATAGCTTCCAACTCTTGGTTAATTTGGTTGTTGATTTGGATTTTTTGGTCAAGTAAAGTTAGAACTTTTGCTATTTTATCTTGATGTTCTCTTGAAGGAATGTATAATTCTATATTTAATAAATTTTCTTTATTTAATTTCGGTTGTGCACTTCCAGTTATATAGGGAGCAAAGCTAATGGAATTCAATTTGTAATAAAGAAAATCCGTATTTGTTTCATCATTCCCCTCAATAATGTGCGCATGGTTGTTTACCCAATATTTGCCTGTTGCTAGAGTACAAATTGATTTATTGTTAGACTTTAGATTCTCTCCATCTTCTGCAATTAGAATATACTTACCATCAAAAATATAATCATCTACATAGTCTACAATACCTTGTGCCCCATAATATGGATAAATTTTTTCAAGACCTTCTCTTTGTTTAGCTGAGAGCGGGGCCCTTTTGTTATTATAAATTTCAATTAAATCACCTAATTTACGTAATTCAAATTCTACTTCACTCATACTTGATTCCCTTCATTTGCTTCTCTATCTCCTGCTCCAGTTGGTGAGATTGCTGGAAGAGATCTGATAGTTTATTTTGAAAGGCGGTCATCTTGGCTTCAAACTCTTCTGCTGTGATATCCACATAGTCGATCTTGATGTCAAAGTATTGGCCAGCGCTGAGAGAGTAATTTTTCTCCTTGATATCCTCATAAGAGACAGTGACTGAAAAGTCCTCGACGACTTCTTTCTTGATAAAGGTCTCAACGATCTTCTGCTCTTCCTCAGGAGACAGAACAGTCTTTTGGTTCTTGCCTTCCTTGACCTTTGTTCCGAGGTTTGAGGCATCAATAAGGACGACATCGCCCTTATTTTTCTTATCAATAAAGAGGATGGAGACGTTGGTACCTGTCGTCGCAAAGATATTAGACGGCATGGAAACGACACCTGCCAGCATTTGATTATCCACCAAGTGTTGGCGGATAGTCTTATCAATCCCAGACTGGGCCGTGATAAAGCCTGTCGGCAAGACAACGGCTGCTTGACCATCTGACTTCAAGGAGTAGATGATATGCTGGACAAAGAGCTCGTAAATCGCCATCTTGTCCTTAGACTTAGCTGGAACCTTGGGCACACCTGCAAAGAAACGCTCACTGGCTTCTGGCAAGGTCTCCACTTGGTCACGCCACTCTGAAAAGTCCAACTTGAAAGGAGGGTTGGACACGATATAGTCCATCTTTTCAGGATGGCGATTAGCGATAATGGTATTTCCCTGTACAATATTATGTATGGAGTGTTGCAGTCCGTTCAAGATGAGGTTGAGACGAAGGAGATTGGATGACTTTTGCGAGATATCTTGACTATAAACAGTGGTCTTATCTACACCGATACGACTAGCTAAGTTCATAAGCAAGGTGCCCGAACCAGCTGACGGATCATAGATGCGCACGTTTGATGGTTGGTCATTTCCCACCAGAATATCGGCGATAATCTTGGCTACAGAGTGAGGTGTGTAGTACTCGGCATACTTGCCACCACCGTCTTTGTTGTAGTCCTTGATCATGTACTCAAAGAGGGTAGAGAAAAAGTCGAAGCCTTGTGAAAAGATGGTCTCATCAAACTTGACGCGTGCAAGGAGATTGATAATAGCCTTTGCCACCTCGTTGCGCTTACTGCTATCTGAGATGGTATCTGTAATCAAACGTTCATCAAAGAGACGAATGGCCGTATCCCCGTCTGTATGCACAGAGAAGATATCGTTATTGTCAATGGCTATCTGGTTAAGAGTATTTTCAAAAGTTTCGTAAAAAGTTGGCTCATTTTGCTGACGGTGGAGGGTTTCGATCAACTGGTCTGGCTTGAGCCAAGCGGTGCTGGTACCGATAAATTTTAGAAGCCAAGCATAATCCTCTTCACTCATCTCAATTAGTTTTTCATAACTATTAGAAGCGTCAATAGCTTTTGCTTTATATAAAAACTTGTCGTTTAAAAACTTATATAGAAAGGACTGCGTAAGAAGTTTATATTCAGCTGCTTCTCCGCCTAATCCAACATGCGTAAAAACAGCCTTCAAATCATCTACCAAGTTTTTTATTTGAGATTTAAATGTTTCACTCATAAAAGTTAATACTCCCGTTCATATTCTTCAAACAATGATTCAACTACACGATCAACATCTTGCATTGATAATCTTCTATCAGATTGACTATCCAGAACTCCATGCGTGATTTCTTCTTCAATCAATCTCTTTAGATATCCTTCATTTTCTAATATCCCTTGGTTTTGACCAATTTTTTGGTCTAATTTGACTTTAGAATCTTTGATAACATAGTAAATAGCTGGAAAGTCACGAACCATGGCAGAGTTAGTCACATGCTTGTAGGAACGTACCGCCATGATATCGCCATCAAAATTCATGCTTAGACGACGCATCCGACTATGATAGCTTTCTACATCTGCAAAGAGTTTTTCATAGGCCTTTTGCGTTTCCTTGATATTTTCCATGGTAAAACCTTCTTGGCCATGAATCAAGTGTTTCTTCATGATGCGCTGAAATTCCTCATAGAGGGAAACCCACTCAGGATCCTTTTCATCTATCTGCTTATTAATACCACTACCAACACGACGTCTCCAATCTTCTAGATCGTTGGCCGCTAGACGGAGTTCTTCCTCAGCAATCTTGATAAAGCTGAAGCTGGTCTCAGACATAGCCAAGTTTAGAAGGGTTCGGCTTGAAAACTCATCTGGTTTGTCAATCAAGGACAAGGTTAGTAAGCGTCTGGAGAGGATATTGAGCAAGATTGCTATCTGATTGATATCAATCTCTTGGAGCAGATGTTCATAACCTAGTAAACGAGCGACATTGTAGTACTGCTTGATAGACTCTAGGGCTTTACGAAGGTCATTTAACTGCTTTCTATCCTTAATATCATTGATAACTTGAGAAAAGTATTCCAGATTTCCCGTCGGATAATCCATGAGAATTTGCTCAGTCTTGCTTAATTCATGAGAAATCTCGTCTGCAGGGACAAAGAGCGAGCCAAAAACATCCTCTCCTTTTTCCCCTGTCAAGGCTGTATCATACTCTTGATTGAGTTCTTCCAGATAGGCACGATTGGTCCTGTCAAACTCTTTCGAAATATCCGCAAAGTCGATGACATAGCCAAAGAGATAGTCCTTGTATGGACGATTGACACGGGTTAGAGTCTGTAAAAGGTTATGAGCCTTGATTTTACGCCCTAGGTAGAGACGTTTGAGACGCGGGGCATCAAAACCTGTCAAGAGCATGGAGTAGACGATGATAAGGTCAATTTTGCCTTCTTTGTAAGCATCTACCTTGTCTTTCTTTTCTTCCTTATCTCCCTCATCATGGAGAATCAATGCGGATGTCAAGTTGATTGTTCCAGCTTTACGACGTTTTTCCAATTGCTTTTCAAGCTCACGCGCCTGCTTTGACGAGTCACAGACGATCATGCCACCAATCGTCTGATCATCAAAAATTACATCACGTGCACGATTAAAGTCCTCGATGATAAAGTCTAACATAGGTTCTACATAACGAGGGTGAGCAAAGATATCCTCCTTGGACAAGCCTCCACGTTGGATCTCTTCATTGATGGATCTGAGATTGTCTTTATAAGAAGTCTCGATATCTTCTCGCATCAAACGTAGGGTAAAGCCATCATCGATAGACTGGTTGTAGTAGTATTTGTGGATATAGTCCCCAAAAATATCACGTGTGGTCGCATGATTTTCCTTGGTCTTGCCATCTTTCTTATAGGTGATCAATGGGGTCCCAGTCAAAGCAATCTTGATTGCATTGGTATCTGCCTGATAGAGATTTGGTAGGTAGGAACCGCGTTCATTATAAGAGCGATGGGCTTCATCGATAAAATAGATATTTTGACGATGGAGGTCATAACCAGAGCGGTCAGTCAAGTCTGAATTATCCTTGAACTTCTGGATATTGACCACAGCAACATCATAACCATCTTGTTTTTGATTGAGCTCTTGAGGGCTGTTGATTCGCTTAACTTTGAGCCCTCGTTTGGTAAATTCTTTAAAGGCTTGGTCTGCCAGATCCAAACGATCCACGACAAAGTAAAACTGAGGGACGATTCCCTGTTTTGAGAAATAATTGGTCAGATATCGGATATTGAAGAATGCCAAGGCTGTCTTCCCTGAACCTTGTGTATGCCAGATAACACCCTTCTTAACACCTCTTGCAATTGTTTCTTCAATGGCACGTGTCGCAAAATACTGAGGGTAGCGCATGACGTGCTTCTGCAGTTGCATCTGACCATTCTTGCTCTCTTCCTCTACATAGACTAGTCCAAAACGAAGCATAAAGAGCAGGCGTTCTTTCAGATACAAGGAGGACAGAAAGGCATTGCAAGGTGTGTCAGGGTTTAGGTTTGTTTTGAATTCTGGCTGGGACTTGAGGGCAAAGTGGTTCATGTCATCTAAAACGAAGTCGATTTGGTCCTCTGTTAAGGTTGCTAAGGAATGAAGAAAATCTTCTTCTCTTTCTTCCTTGAAAGCATTAAACTTGGTTTTTGAATAGGCATTTGAACCGTAGTAAGAGCCCTGTTTCTGTTGACCTTGCCCACTGATATAGGGCAAATTATCAGACAGAGCTATCAACTGGGTGATATTGTTAAAGCGGCGGAACTTGCGATTTTCAAAGCGTTGTCTAGTTCGGTCTTGCTCCGACTGAATTCCTGTTTTCCCATCTCGAATCGCATTTGGCTGTTTCACTTCGATATAAGAAAGAGGCAGACCATTGATAAATACGACAATGTCAGGACGGAATTCATCCTGGCCATTTTTACAAGTGACTTCAAGCGCTAGATGAAAAGTATTGGCTTCAGGGTTTTCCCAGTCAATATAAACAGTATCTTCCTGACCTTGCAGGCGTCTAAAGAAAGAACGTCCCAAGTCATTTTGATCTAGTTCCAACTTGACATTGGCCAGTTCTCTCTCAAAGTCTTCCTCTGTCAGGTAGTTGTTAAATTTTAAAAATTGCTCCTTAAAAACAGATACGAGGATATTGGTATCTGGATCTCGTTCTGCAATCTCCTTCCCATTACGGGGAAGATAGGTATAGCCCAGTCTCATAAGGTTTAGAGCTGCTGGAATTTGTACCCTGGTTAATTCAGAAAAATCTTTTTTCTTTGCCATCAAAAAACCTTTCTTATGCTTTGTAAGAATAGTTTATTCTAAACGCTTCATTCTATTCAACTGTTTCAACTATTAAAAATTATTTTCTCTATTATTATATCATGTTTCAGATGGATTTTTCCATACTCCCCTACTCCAACCGGCTTTTAACCTTCTTCTTAGTCAAGATACGGTCATTTTTGTTAGAGAGAGCTTTTATACGAGCTTCGAGAAGGGTTTTCCTTCCTGCCTCTGTTCGTGTGTAGATCAGGTGATAACGTCCAATAGTTGGCGTCAGAAAGTCAAGGAATTTCTGTGCTTCTTCCTTGCGCTTATCAAAAAGACTAGGCACGACATAGTAAGGTGACTGACCTTGTCGGACTTTCTCTGCCTTCAAGAGATAGCGCTGGTTATCCACTGGAGCAAAGAACTCTCCCACAGTCTGCGCAAACAGCTCCTTGTCCCTCATGTTTCCTCCCTTGAGATAGGCGAAAACCATGTAGTTTTCCTTGTCCTCCTCTACCTGAACACGGGATTGATCATCCGTTAGATGTCCCGAATCTAGCAGAGCCTTTCGGATCTGCTCACCCAGAGACTGCAAGCGTTTATAGGGACTCTTATAGCGGAGGTAGCGCCAAGATGCAAAGGCCAAAAAGAGGAAACAGGCTGCTGTAAGCCACCAAACACCGATCAGTCTCAGTCTAAATAGCAAGACCAACAAATCCACTGCCAACAAGAGTAATGACAGGCGAACCCATTTTAATGCATCAAGCAAGAGCATGACTGGGACCTTCTGTTTTTGAGCCGCGACTTCTGTAACTATCTCAAATTGATCCGCTACAACAAGAGCTTCCTGCCATTTTTTTCTCAAGCCTGCTCGATCCTTGGAGAGACTCTTAACTCGCTCATTGTACTCACTAATTTGCTTTTTCTTAAAAGGGGGCTTTGGAAAATCCAAACGATCCAAACCAGTCTCAATACTCTCCTGATTATAGGCCAAGCCAAGAAAATGCTCCATCCGTCGCGACAAGGTCTGCAGATCCTGATTGCTCTCTGGTCTAGACTCCTCACCAGGAAGAGTGATGAGTGCTTGAGCTTGAACGGCTACCAGATGCCAGATGTTGCTGGTCTTTTCTGGATGTCCTGGCCAGATACGAATGGCACGCCCGCGCATCTGGTTGCTCAGCATAAAGCTCCCCACAAAGCTTCCGAGGATTAGGGAATTAACACAAGGAGCATCCCAACCCTCTCCGAGGAGAGATTTGGTTCCGACTAGGACTTGAATCCGTCCTCGTTGAAAAAGCTCCGTCACTGCCGTTACGATTCCCTTAGCTGAGCTCGGAAAACCTACCTGAACATAATCTTTTGGATCTAAGTGACCAATAGATGAAAAACTAAGAGGAACCTGAGGCAAGAGCTCCTTCAACTCTGCTGCCACATCGGTAGGCAAAATAACGACACTACCTGACAAGACAGCCAAAGACACAGGTATCTCTTGCTCCTGAGCTTTTCGACGAATGCTTTCAAAATAAGGGAGAACCCCCAACTGAGAAATGGTTGCTTGATTATCTCCCAGATAGGTGGCAAAATCCTTGCGAATATAGTCAGCTAGTACTAACTGTCTCAGTTCCTGACCTAGACTCTCATACTCTGTCCAGAAGATATCGGCAATGGCGGACAACTTCCCCAGAGATTGGGTTAAAAGCTGATCAGAAGACTTGGACTTAACCAGATAAACCTGACGTTTTTCCACCAACCCACGCGCCTTCAAGTCAGCCTCTAACTTTTTCCTATATCCATCTGGATCCTCATACCAATCTGGTGTCTGATAGAGTATGCTCTGCAACAGCGTCTCCAGCCAGTATGAGGTCAATGCTGGAAGCTTCTGGGTTCCCAGTAAATTTTGTAAAGAGGGAGAAATCGTTAAACCCTGAGAATGCATATAAATCAATATAGCGGACAAGTACTTGGGATCTTCTAAGAGCAAATCAGATGAAATATCCCCTTTGAGGACCTTAGACCCTGCTACAAATGTTTGAAAATCAGGATTGAATATAAGGTGATGAATATAGTCCCACTTAGTCTCCTCAAATCGTTTGAGACGTTCCGCCTCTTCAGCTGTTGGTGAACACATATAGACAAAATCCTGATGAGGGCAAAGAGTGTCTTCCTTGACTAGTTCAGGTACCGTGATTTCTTGATTGATCTCCCCACACATACGGATATAGCGTTCCCAAAGTTCAGGCTCACTGTCATAAGGTGGTGTCGCTGTCAGGGAGATGAGTTTCAGCGGTCCATACTGCTTGCGAAAAGCTTCCAGACTTTTCCACCATTCATTGCGCAGGTGGTGGCATTCGTCCAAACAAAGAGTCGCAACTTTCTGAGCTCTTAGGCTTGCAAGCAAATCAAACCCCACAAAATCCTCTGCTTCTCCATCTTCTTGTGATTGCAGTTGGTTCATGGCACTATGAAAAGCCTGATAAGTCACAATCGTTAATACCTTCATCTCCTTTAAGTTTTGGGAAACGAGGTCTGAAAGCCTCTGACCATCCTCTAGAAAAGCAGTTTGTATTCTATCCACCCATTGTTCGCGAATGGTGACAGTCGGAACTAAGATGAGGGCTGGGTTGCCAAAACGAGCGATTAGCTCGATACCAATGGTTGTCTTTCCAGACCCTGGAGCGGCCACTAGATGAACATGACCGTCTGCTTGATAGTCCTGAAAACGATCCAAGACCTGTTTTTGATATTGGCGCCAGCTTCCTTTAAAGTTTAAACCTAACATGATACCCCTCATTCTATACCGTCATTTTCTTATTCTCATTTTACCACACTTATTTCTCCAGTCAGATAATCCAGATAGTTTTTCTCCACAAAATATGGTATAGTAGAATCATACTATCTATGAGGAGTTTACATGTCACAGGATAAGCAAATGAAAGCTGTTTCTCCCCTTCTACAGCAAGTCATTAATATCTCATCTATCGTCGGGGGAGTCGGCACCTTGATTTTCTGTATTTGGGCCTATCAGGCGGGGGTTTTACAGTCCAAGGAAACCCTATCGGCCTTTATCCAGCAAGCTGGGGTTTGGGGACCACCACTCTTTATCTTTTTACAGATCCTACAAACCGTCGTTCCGATCATTCCGGGAGCTTTGACCTCAGTGGCTGGGGTCTTTATTTACGGCCATATCATTGGAACCATCTATAACTATATCGGCATCGTGATTGGCTGTGCTATTATCTTTTACCTGGTGCGTCTCTATGGAGCTGCCTTTGTTCAGTCGGTCGTCAGCAAGCGCACCTATGACAAGTACATCGGTTGGCTAGATAAGGGCAATCGTTTCGAGCGGTTCTTTATCTTTATGATGATCTGGCCAGTTAGCCCAGCTGACTTTCTGTGTATGCTGGCTGCCCTCACCAAGATGACCTTCAAACGCTATATGATCATTATCATTTTGACCAAGCCCTTTACCCTAGTGGTTTACACTTATGGTTTGACTTATATTATTGATTTCTTCTGGCAGATGTTTTGAGAATAGAAAATAGCCTGATACTAAATATACTTTGGTATGGAAATCATGCCAATATTTCGATAGTGAATCGAGGACTTACCTAGCCTTTCCGCCGTGATAAAAACACCTGAAATCTAATGGGTTCAGGTGTTCGGAAACTTTGAGACATTAGGCTCAAAGTTTAGGTATGGAATTTCGAAGAAAGTCGCTACCGTCCGTCATCACTTAAGGAAAGGCTCAAAAACATTTTCGTCAAACAAAACATCCGTTTGGTTTCCCAAGCGGATGTTTTTTTGTTTTATTTTGCGACACTCTTAGCAAGCACAAAGTTCCCAAGTGTAGCAGAACCATTGCCTGCGACTGCTGGAGTCACGATGTAGTCACGCACGTCTGGTACTGGTAGGTAACCATTTAGAAGAGCAGTGAATTTCTCACGGACACGGTCCAGCATGTGTTGTTGGGCCATGACTCCACCACCAAAGACGATCACATCTGGACGGAAAGTTACTGTAGCATTGACCGCAGCTTGAGCGATATAGTAAGCTTGAACATCCCAGACAGAGTTGTTGAGTTCGATGTTTTCACCACGAACACCTGTACGGGCTTCGAGACTTGGACCAGCCGCAAAGCCTTCCAAACAGCCTTTGTGGAAAGGACAAACGCCATTAAATTCTTTTTCAATATCCATTGGGTGTTTGGCTACATAGTAGTGACCCATCTCAGGGTGACTGACACCACCAATAAACTCACCACGTTGGATAACACCTGCACCGATCCCTGTACCAATCGTGTAGTAAACCAAGTTTTCGATACGGCCACCAGCATTGTTACGAGCAACCACTTCACCATAGGCAGAGCTGTTCACGTCTGTGGTGAAATACATGGGTACGTTGAGGGAGCGGCGAAGGGCACCAAGTAGGTCTACATTAGCCCAGTGAGGTTTTGGAGTCGTTGTGATAAAGCCATAGGTTTTTGAGTTTTTGTCGATATCGATAGGACCAAAGGATCCGATGGCAAGACCTGCAAGATTATCGAATTTTGAAAAGAATTCGATGGTTTTATCGATGGTCTCGATAGGAGTTGTTGTAGGAAATTGTGTTTTTTCTACAATGTTAAAATTTTCATCTCCGACAGCACAGACAAACTTTGTACCGCCCGCTTCTAAGCTTCCATATAATTTTGTCATGATAAACCTCTTATCTTTGTTTTCTCTATTATAGCACATTTTAAAGGGCTAGATTTCTCAATATTTTAGATTTTCCTCTGTAAATCTTACCATCCAAGTAAAAACGAACAAACATAATATTTGTTCGTTTTGTTTTTAAATCTGATTTTCGAAGAGGACTAGGCTTTCACTTCGATGATAGCGTCACCCTTGACAACTGAACCGCTTGCGACTGGTGTTACAGAAGCGTAGTCTGCTGTGTTGGTTACGATAACCATTGTTGTGTCATCAAGACCTGCAGCAGCGATTTTGTTTGAGTCAAAGGTTCCGAGAACGTCACCAGCTTTAACCTTGTCGCCTTGAGCAACTTTTTGTTCAAAGCCTTCACCGTTCATAGTTACCGTATCGATACCAACGTGGATCAAGATTTCAGCTCCATTTGCTGTCTTCAAACCGTAAGCATGTCCTGTAGCAAAGGCAATCGATACTTCTGCATCAGCTGGTGCGTAAACCACACCTTGGCTTGGTTTTACAGCAATCCCTTGTCCCATTGCACCACTTGAAAAGACTGGGTCATCAACATTCTCAAGAGCAACTACGTCCCCAACGATTGGTGTTTGGATGACACCTTCGCTAGGTGCAACAACATTACCAGTTACTGCTTCTTCAGCCAAACGTTCAGTTGTAGCTTCTGAAGCCACTTCTGCTTCATCCTCATAACCAAACATGTATGTAAGGGCAAAACCAAGAACGAATGATACAGCTACCATAAGAAGGTATTGAAGCAATTGGCCATTTCCAACGTACAACATTGTACCAGGGATGATGGTGATACCATTACCAGTACCAGCAAGTCCAAGGATAGAAGCCAATCCACCACCGATAGCACCAGCGATCAATGAAAGGAAGAATGGTTTACGGAAGCGCAAGTTCACCCCGAAGATAGCAGGCTCTGTAATACCGAGGAAGGCAGAAAGAGCAGCTGGGAAAGCAAGTGTTTTTAGTTTAGGATTCTTCGTTTTAACACCAACGGCAACAGTTGCAGCCCCTTGAGCTGTCATCGCTGCAGTGATGATGGCGTTGAATGGGTTGGCATGGTCCGCAGCAAGCAACTGCACTTCAAGCAAGTTGAAGATGTGGTGCACACCTGATACGACGATCAATTGGTGAACCCCACCGATGACCAAACCACCAAGACCAAATGGCAAGGCAAGAATCGCTTTTGTTCCGAGAAGGATGTAGTTTTCAACAACGTGGAAGACTGGTCCGATGACAAAGAGTCCAAGGATAGACATGACCAAAAGTGTCACGAATGGAGTCACCAAGAGATCCAAGACATCCGGAACCACCTTGCGGAGAGCTTTTTCAAACTTGGCTCCGACCACCCCAATGATGAAGGCTGGAAGAACGGAACCTTGCAAACCAACAACAGGAATGAAGCCAAAGAAATTCATAGCTGTTACTTCACCACCTGATGCTACTGCCCAAGCGTTTGGAAGCGAACCAGAAACCAGCATCATACCGAGGACGATACCAACAGCTGGGTTACCACCGAATACGCGGAAGGTTGACCATACAACCAAACCTGGCAAGATGATGAAGGCTGTATCTGTGAGGATTTGGCTGTAAATGGTAACATCTTCTGGGAGCGTCATTCCAAGAGCGTTCATGAGACCACGAAGACCCATGAAGAGACCAGTTGCTACAATAACTGGGATGATTGGCACGAAGACATCACCGAAAGTACGGATAGCACGTTGGAACCAGTTTCCTTGTTTAGCAGCTTCTGCTTTCATGTCTTCTTTAGAAGATGTTGGCAAACCAAGTGCAACCACTTCGTCGTACATCTTGTTTACTGTACCAGTACCAAAGATGATTTGGTATTGGCCTGAGTTAAAGAAAGCTCCTTGAACTTTATCCAAGTTCTCAATCACTTCCTTATTGATTTTCCCTTCATCTTTGACCATGACACGTAGACGAGTCGCACAGTGGGCTACACTGTTGACATTTTCACGTCCGCCAAGGGCTTCGATGACCTTTTTTGCAATATCCTGATTGTTCATTTGCAAAAATCTCCTTATAAAAATTTTGTTCTTGTTTGAAAGCGATTTTATTCGCCCTACGACTATTATTTTATCACGTTTCCAAAATATGTCAAGCGTTTTGCAGAAATTTTTATTCCCTTTCTTTTTTCTCTGATTAATTTTGCTCGTTTTTGAGGGATATTCTCTTTTTCCTCAAAAAAATATCTTTAAACTTGAGGAATCAAGGCTTTTATTTACATTTTCTTTCATTTTTTCGTGAAAATTTACCAGATTTCCTTTACTCGATTTATGGCAATCGTTTGACATATTTTTCTTTTTTTTAACATAAAAGACTTGCTTTTTTTGTCGAAAACGTTTACTATTAATAATAGAATAGAACTTATGGAGGAAAGATAAAATGGAATGGACAACTGAGCGTCGTTACAGACGCTACGAAGACTGGACAAATGATGAAGTCAAGCAAATCAAGGAAAAGATGGCACAATCTCCTTGGCATACTCGTTACCATGTCGAGCCTAAAATGGGGCTTCTCAATGATCCAAATGGCTTTTCTTATTTTGATGGCAAATGGATTCTCTTTTACCAGAACTTCCCCTTTGGTGCAGCCCATGGGTTGAAGTCTTGGGTGCAGCTTGAAAGTGATGATTTAGTGCACTTTACAGAAACTGGAGTCAAAGTTTTGCCAGATACTCCATTAGATAGCCACGGTGCCTACTCTGGTTCTGCCATGCAGTTCAGCGATCAGTTGTTCCTATTTTATACTGGAAATGTCCGTGATGATAATTGGATCCGTCACCCTTACCAGATTGGTGCTTTGATGGATAAAGATGGCAAAATTACAAAGATTGACAAGATCTTGATTGACCAACCATCTGACTCTACTGACCACTTCCGCGACCCACAAATTTTTAACTTCAAAGGTCAATACTATGCTATCGTCGGTGGACAGGATTTGGAGAAAAAAGGCTTCGTCCGTCTCTACAAGGCTGTGGACAATGACTACACAAACTGGCAAGCAGTTGGCGACCTTAACTTTGCTAACGACCGCACTGCCTACATGATGGAATGTCCAAATCTAGTCTTTGTAGGCGAACAACCTGTTCTTCTCTACTGCCCACAAGGATTGGATAAAGGTGTTCTAGATTATGATAATATCTATCCAAACATGTACAAAATCGGAGCATCCTTTGATCCTGAAAATGCCAAAATGGTAGATGTGTCTCCATTGCAAAATCTAGACTATGGTTTTGAAGCCTATGCGACTCAAGCCTTCAACGCTCCGGATGGACGTACATTGGCAGTAAGCTGGCTTGGGTTACCAGATGTTTCTTACCCATCTGACCGTTTTGACCACCAAGGAACCTTCTCATTAGTCAAAGAACTCACTATCAAAGATGGCAAACTCTACCAATATCCGGTCGCAGCCGTCAAAGAACTTCGTTCTTCTGAAGAGGCCTTCTCAAATCGTACTCAAACCAATAACACCTATGAACTCGAGCTCAACTTGGAGGCCAATAGCCAAAGCGAGATTGTCTTGCTCGCTGATAAAGAAGGCAAGGGGCTTTCCATCCACTTTGACCTTGTCAATGGACAGGTGACAGTGGATCGTAGTCAGGCTGGTGAACAGTACGCCCAAGAATTTGGTACTACTCGTTCTTGCCCTATCGATAACCAAGCTACTACTGCCACTATCTTCATCGATAAGTCAGTCTTTGAAATTTTCATCAATAAAGGAGAAAAAGTATTTTCTGGTCGTGTCTTCCCACATGTGGATCAAAACGGTATCCTCATCAAGTTTGGAAACCCAACTGGAACTTACTATGAATTAGATTATGGTCGCAAAACTAACTGATGTCGCAAAACTTGCAGGCGTCAGCCCCACTACCGTCTCACGGGTCATCAATAAAAAGGGTTATCTATCTGAGAAAACCATTCTCAAGGTCAATGAAGCCATGCGAGAGCTAGGCTACAAGCCTAATAATCTGGCTCGAAGCCTCCAAGGAAAATCTGCCAAGTTGATTGGACTTATTTTCCCAAACATCAGTCATGTCTTTTATGCGGAGTTGATTGACAAATTGGAACACCAACTCTTCAAAAATGGCTACAAGACCATCATCTGTAACAGCGAACACGACTCTGAAAAAGAACGGGAGTACATTGAAATGCTGGAGGCCAATCAGGTCGATGGTATCATTTCTGGAAGTCACAACTTGGGAATCGAAGACTACAATCGTGTGACGGCACCGATCATTTCCTTTGACCGAAACTTGTCTCCAGACATCCCTGTCGTCTCCTCTGATAACTATGGTGGCGGGGTTCTCGCAGCCCAAACACTGGTTAAGACTGGAGCCCAGTCTATCATCATGATTACAGGAAATGATAACTCGAATTCACCGACTGGACTGCGCCATGCTGGCTTTGCCTCTGTACTCCCAAAAGCGCCTATTATCAATGTTTCCAGTGACTTTTCGCCCGTCCGAAAAGAAATGGAAATCAAGAATATCTTGACCCATCAGAAACCAGATGCGATTTTTGCTTCAGATGATTTGACAGCTATTCTAGTGATCAAAATCGCTCAAGAGCTGGGAATTTCTGTTCCTGATGAGCTCAAGGTCATCGGCTATGATGGGACTTACTTTATCGAGAACTACTATCCTCACCTGACAACGATTAAGCAACCTATGAAAGAGATTGCCCAACTCACTGTTGATCTTCTTTTACAGAAGATTGAAGGCAAGGAAGTAGCGACAACTGGTTACTTCTTACCAGTCACCCTATTACCAGGAAAAAGTATTTAAGTACAAAATACTCAGACGAATTCGTCTGAGTTTTTTATGATCTTAAGTTTTCGAGATAGCGCTGGGCTGTCTCTAAGTTAAAGGTTTTATCTGCGATGAGGCGCTCAACGAGGGGAGCAACTTCGGACTCACTAGCACCTGCTAGAAGAGCTAGGGATTTGGCAGAAGGATTTTAGTCTCGTTTTTCCAATCAAAAAATGTTGAACATTTAGTTCTGAAACACTCTAAGGCAACAGATACAAGGCAAATTTTCTTATACTCTTCTACAAGTTTTTTACCCAACTGATGTTATTGTTACCAAATGTCTCCATGATGACTTCATTCGATTCACTTGTCTTCTCCTTTGTTATGTAAGATATCTTCATTTACACAGAATATGCTTTTTTCCTATAATAAAACACTCCTATCTCTAATTTATCAGTTTTCAATAGGGATATTTTTCTTATATCTCATTTTATGTAGTCAATCTCCCACGCGTGCGGGAAAAAC
This sequence comes from Streptococcus sp. ST14, assembly GCF_046098195.1. Lineage (NCBI taxonomy): Bacteria > Bacillati > Bacillota > Bacilli > Lactobacillales > Streptococcaceae > Streptococcus > Streptococcus sp. ST14. The sequence goes on along the minus strand of NZ_JBJUSF010000021.1, from coordinate 4,270 downwards.
TTGAAATTAAAGGAATATAGGAAATAAAAAGTAGGATCACCCCCGCGTGTGCGGGAAAAACAATCCGTCATCTGCTCTCGAATTTCGGAGCATAGGATCACCCCCGCGTGTGCGGGAAAAACTATGTCTTTGCGCTACGTAGTCAAGGATCACCCCCGCGTGTGCGGGAAAAATCGTTGTAGCCATGATAAGAGTTCATAGATTGAAGGATCACCCCCGCGTGTGCGGGAAAAATTCTCATTGAACACTTACGAACAACATGGTTCTAGGATCACCCCCGCGTGTGCGGGAAAAATTTAAAACCTTTGTGGGCGAAGTTGATTTAACCGGGATCACCCCCGCGTCTGCGGGAAAAATGCATCTAATGTCATGATGTTCGGCGGTCGAGAAGGATCACCCCCGCGTGTGCGGGAAAAACTGTCCTTGAGAACCACCGAACAGACTACGCTAGGGATCACCCCCGCGTGTGCGGGAAAAACATAACTTCCATAAAGCGAATACAAGCATCTGTAGGATCACCCCCGCGTCTGCGGGAAAAACAGAGGGATTGTCCAGCTTGTGGATGTGTCTACAGGATCACCCCCGCGTCTGCGGGAAAAACAGAGGGATTGTCCAGCTTGTAGATGTGTCTACAGGATCAACCCCGCGTCTGCGGGAAAAATAAACATGAAAGCCAGTTCAATTCCTGTATCCAGGATAGGATCATCCCCGCGTGTGCGGGAAAAACTCCATTGATAAGCTAAAGTTGCTAAAAATACTGGGATCACCCCCGCGTCTGCGGGAAAAACTCAACGTTTTCATTCGTGAGATAATACCATTCAGGATCACCTCCGCGTGTGCGGGAAAAATATCGCTAGACTGCTGATTTGCTTGTCTTGTTCAGGATCACCCCCGCGTGTGCGGGAAAAACCAATTCTTCATCTTTTTTAAGAAGTGAACTTAAGGATCACCCCCGCGTGTGCGGGAAAAACAGTGGAGCAGTCAAACCCAATCGGCTTCTATCAGGATCACCCCCGCGTGTGCGGGAAAAACGTAAGGATTGCAGCACTTGAAACGTCTTGCGTAGGATCACCCCCGCGTATGCGGGAAAAACTCACCCTCATGGTCATTGATAGTCATAATCATGGGATCACCCCCGCGTGTGCGGGAAAAACCTACCGTCATTCTTACCGATGACCAAGCCCTCAGGATCACCCCAGCATGTGCGGGAAAAACAAAGGCATTAAAAAGCCCTCTTTACTATACCCAGGATCACCCCAGCTTCTGCGGGAAAAACCACGGTTTCTATTTCAACGGTCAGAAGCAAATGGGATCAATCCCACGTCTGCGGGAAAAACACAACCATTCAAAAGGTCATTTTCTTAGACCCAGGATCACCCTCGCATATGCGGGAAAAACTTACTTGTTTCTTTCTTATTATCTTCAATCGTAGAATCACCCCCGCGTGTGCGGGAAAAACTTCAAGTGCCTTGATTTGCTTATCCTGGTCTTGGGATCATCCCCGCGTGTGCGGGAAAAATATATCAGACATCTTGAAGATGGTAAGAGTCTTGGGATCACCCCCGCTTCTGCGGGAAAAACGGATATCCACCCCGTTCGTACAAGTGAATTGTGGGATCACTCCCGCGTGTGCGGGAAAAACATTTGACTCAATATGGGAATGTCAATCGTGTTAGGATTACCCCCGCTTCTGCGGGAAAAAACCTGCCAAAATGACAAGGATGCTGACTGCACCGGGATCACCCCCGCGTGTGCGGGAAAAATAGGCTATAATCAGTCACCAAACGGAAAGTCACGGGATCACCCCCGCGTGTGCGGGAAAAACTGTTCTACGTAAATAAAGCTGACACGATCACTTATTTTAGGAAGTTCTCGCAGAGATGTTTTCTTCGTTCCACTTTTTTTACCATGATTCGTTTCCCAATGGAATAACGGTCATTAAACCAAAACCGTATGCTTTTTTCTTTCCCATTCCTTCAGTCAAAAGCTTCTTAAAAAGATCTGCATCACTAACTGTTAAGACCCCTTCATAAACAACCTTTATCAATCGGATAGGTTTAACAGCTTTTTTAAACACCTCATAACCACGTTCAACGATTGAAAAATCTTCTTTTATCAGTGAGAATCCATTTTTGTCAGAGCGTTCTACTAGATAATTCATCTGATGTTCACTCGTAATATGAGGTTTTACAATACCTCTTTTAAGATTATCTGGTGATACTAAGGAAATAACTGGATTAAGCACCACTCGAAATTTCATTCGGCTACCAGTATAGATGTTATCTAAAAATTGTTGATAATCCTTGGTTTGAGCACTACCAGCAACCCCATATTTTTCTAATCCTTGTAAATCAGGTTTATTTTTACTAACAATAATCAGGTAATCTTTATCTTGGATACGATCTATACGCCATAATTTTCTTGTTCGAATAGATTGTTCCATTTCTTCTGGAAAACTCTCTTCTACCCAAGCATGATATGCGCCTATATGTGTTAAGCGCCTAATTTTTCGGCGATTGGTCCGATCAATTTCTACTCTTGAGATATACATACCATCAATCTCCTATACTCTTAAAAACATCATGTGCCGTATTTTTATCTCGAAACGAATTCCGAACTTGAACCAGTTCTCTAGTTTCATACCTATAGCCAAATCTTCTCCCCTTTTGTGAAAAAGACTTGACAACATCTTGTCTCAATTGATAAATACCTCTATCGGTTAAATGTCTATCAGAATAGATTTCTAAAGTTACGGCATCCATAAACTTTCTCTTCATAAACCATGGTGAAGCTTGCCATTCAAGAGTTCTCAAACTTTCAACTGCTCCAATCTCAGTTTCACCTAAGATAAAATCTGCAGTCAACGGCAGAGCCCTTCTTCCCATAAATGGTTGGAAATAGGGATTTCTCAAAGCTTGTAAAATCATTTCCAAAAACTGCTCATTATTATGAGAAAGAGCCACTACAAAAACAGCATCTTCTAAATAATAACGATTTGTGACATAATTTCGTTCAAACTTTCCTTTTTCTGTATACTTCTGTGCAATATGAAAATCTCTGAGTAAATTTCCTTGTTGATCCACTCGAACTGCAAAATCCAGCTCGTTTAAACGAACAATTTTTTCATCATCGTCTCGACGATATCCTAGACTTGAAGCAATCAACCCAATAACAGAACTCTTAGAAGGATAAAAATCCGTATGTCTTGTTTCGAAATGTGAACTTGTCCCCCAAGATTGCAAAGGACCAGCAAATTTCAACAAAATAGTCTTCATGCCATTCACCTATTTTTTGAGGAATTGTTCTAAGGTTTCCGAAAAATCTTTTAATAATTCTGAAACTGAATATTTTTCCTCACCAATTTGTTTTAAACTCTCATTTTCATCCAAAGTCACATAGAAAGTCAAAAGTGGTTTATTCACGAATTTTTCAACTCTTGTATACTCTTTAGACAGTTTTTCAATAGATTTCGCCACATAACCATCCGTTGATTTAACTGGTTCTTCAAAAGCACTGACAAGATTAACAGGACGATCATCACGCAAAGAAACGATTAGAGCCTGCGGTAAAGTTTGATTGGCAAAAGTATTCACTTTTCCTGTCGGGAGGGAATTTGCAAATGCTTCGATGAATAAATTCAAACTGTTCTTTAAGGATTTCTCATCCTCTAGTTGTTTTGATAATTCATGAATCGCAACATTGGCATAACGATAGAGCGTAGAAGAGTTAAATTCGATGGTTCCCAGCATACCTGCACCTGCATTATCCTCTGGAGCTAAATCATCAATAGCAGTAAAGAAGTCAAATTCAGTTTGTACAGCATGTGTTGAAATAGCATGGGCAACTTGAGAGGAAGCATCCTCGTTTAGAACTGGATCTTCAGCTACCATTCGACCGAACATAGCAACATCAATGGCTGGATTTGAGTTAGCTAGTTTTTGAAGTTCCTTTTTATCAGTCAGATTTTCATAGGCTGCTTGAGCTAATTTCTCAGCTTGCCTATCCCCCATAAAGTAAAGTGCCTTGACTTTACCTTTTTTCTTAATTCCAGTAGCTATCAAGACTGTATCTGCTTTGGTTAGTGCATCTTCAAAACTGATAGAATTATCTAGTTCTACAATTTTACCCGCAACATACCTTACAATGTCTTTTGTTCGGACACCGACATTTGACTGTTCTCCATAAGTATTAAAGGCTCTATAATATTTGTAGTGGGTAAATCCTCTATAGATATTATGGAGCCTATTTTTGTATAGAAAAAAAGTCCCAT